>NZ_BTPE01000016.1:0-73409 GCF_036245645.1 Algoriphagus taiwanensis
GAAGAATGAAGCATGAAAAAAGGGCTCCGAAAAACGAAGCCCCTTCATTCCACTTGGCAGATTCTATTGCTGGTAAGTTGCTCCTCAGCAGAGCTTATGTCCTCTTCAAACCTGCACGGGATTTTAAGAAATTTTCTAATCAAAGGCACCAACTATTTTTGACCACATTACCGATTGTAAAAAATCAGCTCCCTAAGATCATATCTGCGGCTTTTTCCCCGATCATGATCACGGCGGCATTGGTATTTCCTGCGACAATTCGAGGCATAATGGAGGCATCAGCTACCCGAAGCCCTTCGATTCCATTTACCCGAAGCTGGGCATCGACCACAGCATCCCCATCCTGACCCATCTTGCAAGTTCCGACGGGGTGGTAGATCGTCTCGACCCATGTGCGGATGTGGTTGGCTATTCCTTCCTCATCATTCGGATTCAAAGGATAAACCAATTGGCTCAAAAAGGGCTTGAACGCATTTGTGCCCAGGATTTCCAAAGCTTTTTTAGCTCCTATGACCAAGCTCTTAAGATCCTCCTCTTCTGAGAGAAAATTGGGTTGGATCAAAGGTGCGTCCTGAGCATTTCCCGATTTCAAGCTCACAAAACCTTTGCTTTTGGGTTTGAGCAAGCTGGGAAGGAGTGTAAACCCATCACGATGTGGATAAGTGTTCAGGTCGTACATGTCGGAATTTCTGTCATTTCCTAGCTGGATGGGGGCGAAATGAATCTGAAAATCTACCGGTTTGCCTTTTTCGGTAGGATAAAAAGCCACGGCCTCCAAAGGGCTGCAAGTCAACACTCCCTGATGAGTAATGCCGTAATGAATCAGATTTTTGATTTGATTAAAAAATGAAAGACTGTGGTTGAACCCTTTCTGTATGGTGGATTGGGCCGAAACAGGGAAAAACAAATGGTCTTGAAGGTTTTTGCCCACTCCGGGAAGTCCCATTTTGAGCTCAATTCCATGCCTTTTCAGCTCCTCTTTTTCTCCTATCCCGGAAAGCATAAGCAGCTGTGGTGACTGGAATGCTCCTGCGCAGAGAATTACCTCCTTTTTGGCCAATACTTTTTGCACGGAGTTTTTGCTGAGAAACTCCACTCCTACTGCCCGGTCTTTTTGGATGAGGATCTTTTGAACTGCTGAATGAGTGTAAACATGGAGGTTTTTCCTGTGCAAAACAGGCTTTAAAAATGCTGCGGCCGTACTATGCCTTTTCCCCTGATGAATGGTAAACTGAAAAAAACCGGCTCCCTCCTGACTGTCTCCGTTATAGTCCTCGTTTTTGGGTAGGCCGATTTCGGAACAGGATTCTACAAATGCTTTTGCAAATGGGGTTTGGAAACTCTTGGCAAAAGTCACATTTAAAGGACCCCCCTGCCCGTGATAGGCATTGATGATGTCTTCGTTGTGTTCGGATTTTTTGAAAAAGGGCAAAACCGATTCAAAGTCCCAACCCGGATTGCCAAGGGCTGCCCACTCGTCGAAATCGGCCTTATTTCCCCGAACATAGGCCATGGCATTGGTAGAACTTGAGCCTCCCAAAACCTTCCCTCTAGGAAGATAGAGTTTTCGATTGTTGACGAAAGGCTGTGGCTCTGACCAAAATCCCCAATCGACCTCTGATCGATGGAGTTTGGCATAGCCTCCCGGAATTCCGATTTCCATTTTCTTATCCGGCCCTCCGGCTTCAATCAATAGGACAGAATTTGCAGGATCTTCTGAAAGACGGTTGGCTAAGACACACCCCGCCGAACCAGCCCCCACGATGATATAATCAAAGGAAACCTCAGATGCCATTGGATATTTTGGGTTAGAATAGGCATAATTTAGCCCATTTCCGGACACAAAAAAACCCGGAATGGAGTTCCGGGTTTCCTTTTTTAGCCCAATTCAATACATCAGCTGATAGTATTCTTTGGCCATGCGATTACTTTCAAATTCATGACGAACATCGTGCATTCCATCCTGGATGATATCTCTCCACTTTCGCTTGTTGCTGTAGTAGAGCGGGAGGATTTCTTCCTGAAGGATTTCATAGAGGTGGTCCAAATCCCACTTATCCTGATCCTGAATGCTCAGGTTATGGTAATCTGCCTGTGGGATGATGAAGCAGTTTTCTCCATGACGGGCAAATTCACAAATCCATCCATCGTAGGTACTGAAGTTGATGGATCCGTTCATTGAAGCGGTCATTCCTGAAGTACCGGAAGCTTCACGAGGGACTCTCGGATTATTCAACCAGATATCAGAAGCCTGCTTGAGGCGCTTGCTCAGGGCCAGCTCATAGTCTACACAGACGGCGACATTTTTGAATCGCTTACTGAGATGTACCAGAGAGTTGAAAACAGAAATAGCCCCATAGTCCATAGGATAAGGCTTTCCTGCCCAAATGATCTGAATTGGATGTTGCGTATTTGCCACCAAATCTTCAAAACGCTTCATGTCATGCGTGATGAGATCCGGACGCTTGTATGCAGCAAATCTTCTCGCCCAGACAATCGTAAGCACATCGGGATCGAATAGCTTGCCCGTCTGATCCGCCACAATTTCGAAGGCTCTCTTTTTCAGATACCGCTTTCTATCATCAAACCCGTCATTGTCACCCTCTTCCATAAATCGGTAGAGCTGCTTATCCGCCCAATAGTTCCAGTTTTGAGCATTGGTAATGGCTTTGATTTGCGGGACATCGGCATATCCGCCCCACATTCTGCGGCTGACTTCTCCGTGAAGTTGGCTTACTCCGTTGGCTTCTCGGGCAAACCGAAGTGCAGCCAAACTATGATTGAAAACCGTACCCTCTATCCCGGTAAGCTTCTGTACTTCCTGAATGCTGTGGCCATAGAAAAAACTCATTTTGTCCAGCAGGAAATAATCGTGCTTTTCATTTCCAGCTTCCTCAGGAGTATGGGTGGTGAATACCAGTCTTTTTTTCACTTCCTCCTTGCTTCCGAACTTCTTAAGCAAATGGAAGACACTGCTCAATCCATGCGCTTCATTGAGGTGATACACATCGGGATTGAAGTTCAGTTCATCCAAAAGTTTTGCTCCTCCCAATCCCAAAATCATCATTTGGGCAATTTTTGCAGCGGTATCCGAATCATACAATTTGTGGGTTATTGTTTGACTCAGGTAGTCATTTTCTGGCAAATCGGTACTGAGCAAGAAAAGGGGTGCGGATTTAAATGTAGTTGGAGGCAAATACCAAGCCTTTACCCATACAGGCTGATTGTGCACCGGAACGGTAAATTTGATCCCGGTGTCTTCTAAAAAGCTGTAAGTTTTTTCGTACCAGTCCGCCTTGAGCGTTTGGTCGTGGTGACGGCTTTGGTCGTAGTATCCGTATTTCCAAAGAATCCCGATTCCGATCAGATTCTGCTTGAGATCATAAGCACTTCTCAGGTGCGAACCTGAAAGAAAGCCCAATCCACCGCTGTAGATTTTCAGCGGCTGATGGATAGCAAACTCCATGGAGAAATAGGCTACCGACTTGGAGTATTCAGGGGCCGGGGAATAGGGAATTTTATAGTTTCTGAAATCTGTGGATTGCATAGTAGATAAAATTTAGGCCTTGAAGATAAGGATTCTGGAATTTCCTAGATGTGAAGAAATATGAATTCTAAAAAATTCTCCAGCATGCCTGATTAGTGAAAAAAAGAAATAAAAATCCCGACTAGGAGAGTTTCAATGAACCTAGCCGGGATTTATCAATTTTGATCTAAGAAGGAAAATTAGCTCAGCGCTTTTCTCGCTTCTCGATCGGGATCATTTTTCACTTCGCTGACATCATTGAGGACCATGGTTTCCCCATTCGCTTCTGTGAATTTTGGCCAATTGGGAAGAGTACCGGCGTTTGGGTTTCCGGTTTTCATGAATGCCAAAAGGGATGCTGACATTTTCTCAGAAAGTATTCGAGGCCGCTTTCCTCCCCCGGTGTGGGTGTACATTCGGTCGGTGTTGTCGTACCAAAAGCAGATGTCGATGCAGTGAAAAGCACGCATTCGGCCATTGTAGAGATTGGGCTCCCAACCAAACCAAGCCATGTAAACGGGGGCTTTTTGTTTGGCTTTTGCATTGCCGCAAGCAACGGCATTGGCACGGTTGGATGCGGCAAGGGTCATGATTTCGGCAGGTTTTTTCCCGGGGAAATTGGCTGCATAGGCTTGATAAACTGAGGCAGCTTTGTCCCCAAATCTTCCTTTTAGTCCTTCTATTGCCTGCTCAGGCCCGCCAGCCTCCAATTGCGGGTTGGTTCGGGTTGCGCCCCACTCATGAAAGGTGGTGCATATCATCAGCGGCATATCCGCGGTATGATCGTTGGGATTGGAGAAAAACTCTCCTTTTGGCACATGGACACCATCGGCCACCGGACCAAATCCTCCACGAAACCCAGGTTGTGGAAACTCTTTTCTCATTCGATCCAAGGCCTTGTTGGCAATGTCAATGTATTCTCTCCAAGAGATTTCCTGAAGTTTGTCCACCTCATTTGGCGTCAACCCTGCCGCTTCAACTACATATTGTCCCAGTTTTCGGCTGTATTCCTGATCATTTGCCCGAAGCATACTTCCACTTAATGCTACCCCTTTATGAACCAACCCTTTTGCAGCAGGCATGGACATGGTGCAAGTGACTTTGGCACCCCCACCGGACTGACCCATGATGGTTACATTTCCCGGATCACCGCCAAAGTTGGCGATATTGTCCCTCACCCACTCGAGAGAGGCGATAATGTCCAGTTGGCTGACGTTGCCTGAGGAAGCATATTTTTCGCCTCCCACTTCTGATAAATCGGTAAATCCTATCGGACCCAGTCTATGGTTGATGGATACAAACACCACATCTTTATTCTTGGCAAAGTTTTCCCCATGATAGCCATCCTGCTCGATTCCGTTGCCGTTGGTAAAGCCTCCCCCATGAAGCCAAACCAACACGGGTCGTTTTTTCCCGTCGGCCAGCCCATTGGTCCAGACATTCAGCTTGAGGCAATCTTCGCTGACATCATCATAGTTCCAATGATCTGCAAAGGAATAGTGCACATTGGCGTATCGGTTGTCCATGATTTGAGGAGCAGTATTTCCCCACCAGATAGTATCCTTGATTCCTTCCCATTTGGCAGGTTTTTGAGGAGGCATAAAGCGGTTTTTGCCGGAAGTATCTGCTCCATAAGGTACTCCCAAAAAGGTGTAAACCTTATTCAGCTGATAGCCACGGATTTTTCCATAAGTCGTATCGGCTACCGCAATGTCGTCGCCGATGTGGAGGTATTGCTCATCATCTGCCTCGGAGCGGGATTCCTGCAGGGGTTGGGCTTGGCTGGCAAAGGGAACGGCAGCGATACCTGCTGTGCCCAAGCCAATTTTCTGTAAAAAGTCGCGTCGGTTATTTTTCATGGTTTGATAGGGTTTGTGTCTTTTCTATTGTCTCAATTTGTGTGAATAGAACAAAAAATCCTAATTCCCTGAATGATTTTCTTTTAGATGACAAAGTCGAGGATAGTTGGTCATCACATAATGTGAGAGTTGATCAAAAATTGAAGAGAATCGCCTTCATTTTTTCCTAAATTCCCTTTCCATGAAGTGTACCTTATTACTTGATCCTATGATGAAAAAATTTACGCTGTTTCTTTTCGCACTGATATCCCCTCTTATCGGATTTAACCAAACTACTCCAGGATACTTTATGCATCCCGATGTCCATGAAAACACGGTCGTTTTTGTAGCCGAGGGGGATATTTGGATGGCTCAGCTTTCCGGGGGGATGGCTACCCGACTGACCACTCACCCAGGAGACGAGTCAGATCCCAAAATCTCACCTGATGGAAAATGGGTCGCCTATGCAGCAAGCTACGAAGGACCAATTGAGGTCTATGTGATGCCGATTTCTGGCGGACTTCCCAAAAGGCTGACTTACGAGCCTGCTTCTTCCATTCCCACGGCCTGGAAATCTGCGACGGAAGTAGCTTACACGACCAACCAGTATTCGAATTTGCCAAGACTCAAAACCGTCGTGGTCAATGTCAATTCCAGAGAAAAAGAAATGCTTCCTCTGGAAATGGCAGCAGAGGGAAGTTTTGATCGTGAGTCAGATACGTACTTTTTTGTACGGCCTACTTACCACAACAATGTCACCAAGCGCTACAAAGGAGGTACTGCCCGCCAACTCTGGAAATACAGTGATGGAGCTCCTGAAGCCGTCAAACTCACACAGAATTACGATGGGGAAGACCATCATCCGGTTTTTCATCAGGGAAGAGTGTATTTCATTTCTTCCCGGGATGGCATTCAGAATGTCTGGTCGATGACGATCGATGGCTCGGATATTCAGCAGCACACCAAGGAAGAATCCTACGATGTGAGAGAGTATTCGCTTTCGGGAAATACCTTGGTATATCGCTCAGGAGCTGACTTGTACCGAATGAGTTTGGGACAGGGACAATCCGAAAAAATTGCAATTCGATTGGTTTCTGATTTTGATCAGTTACGGGAGAATTGGGTGGAAAACCCAGCCTCCTACATCACCAATATTGCTGTTTCCAATGACGGGGAGAAGGTTGCTTTGACCGCTCGGGGCCGGGTTTTTGTTTTTCCTGCGAAAGAAGGACGGATGCTTCGACTAAGCCGAAAAGACGGCGTTCGCTATCGGGATGCGGTTTTTACGACAGATTCCAAAGATATTTTGACCTTTTCGGATGAGAGTGGGGAATTTGAAATCCATCAATATTCCGGTTTGGGCCTAGACCAAGGCAAGCAATTGACGGATAACGGCACCACACTTCGATTCAATCTAACTCCTTCTCCCGATGGAAAGTGGCTAGCTTGGACGGACTTGAATAATGATCTATGGATCCGAAATCTTTCTACCGGAAAAGCAGTCAAAGCAAACCTCACTGACGAAGATCTACATGGCAGCATGTCTTGGTCTCCTGATAGTCAATGGCTGGCTTATGGACAGGCTGCTTCCAATACATTTACTCAGTTGTTCGTATTCAACCCGACTTCCGGCAAGCGAGTGACGCTGACTTCCGACCGATCCAACAGCCTCAACCCGCAATGGAGTGCGGATGGGAAGTGGGTTTATTTCCTTTCTGACCGAAACTTTGAGACTAAAGTCGGAAGCCCTTGGGGACAGCGACAGCCGGAGCCCTTCTGGGAAAAGCAGATGAAGATTTACCACATTCCCTTGCAAAAAGGTCTGCTTTCTCCTTTCACTCCTAAAAGCGAACTGAAAGTAGAAGAGAAAAAATCTGAAGGTCCGGTGACGGTAACCATTGACGAAGATGGACTGATGGAGCGAGTGCAGGAGGTGCCTGTTCCGGCTGGAAATTATAAAAATCTGATCGTGACAGATAAGGCTTTGTATTACCACCGAGTGGGTCCGGGTCCAGGGATTTACTACGGAGGTGGGGCTTCCAATGAGGATGAGCCGGCCTTGATGATGACTCCGATTTCGGATAAGGCGGAGCAGAAAGTTTTCGCAGACAAAATCAATAGTTATGCGGTCTCAGCCAACAACAAATACGCTTTGCTAAGACAAGGTTCCAACCATTTCCTGGTGGAATTGGGTACTTCTCCTGTTTCGGATTTGTCCAAAAACAAATTGGATCTGAGTGGCTGGAAATTCAGCATAGACCCTCGAGAAGATTGGAGGCAAATCTATACCGACGCCTGGCGCATGGAGCGGGATTACTTCTACGATGCAGGCATGCATGGAGTAGATTGGTATAAAATGCATGAAAAATATATGCCTTTGGTGGATCGGGTCACTACTCGAAATGAGCTTTCGGATGTGATAGGGGAGTTGATCGGCGAGCTCTCTGTTTTGCATACCTCTGTCCGTGGAGGTGATACCCGAGATGGCGATGATAATATTCAGTTTGGAATGCTGGGAGGACTTTTCTCCAAAACCAATAATGGCTACCAAATCGATTACATCTTCCAAAGCGACCCAGACTATCCGGATGAGAAATCACCTTTGAGTCATCCTGCTTATGGAATTCAGGAAGGTGATGTGATCACGCATATTGATGGGACTTCTGTATTGGAAGTGGAGGATATGCAGGTGCTGCTTCGGGATAAGGCCGGAAAGCAAGTTCGCCTAGCGGTGGCTGGAAAAGGAGACTTTATCCTGAAACCGATGAGTTCGGGCCAGGAAAGCAACCTGCGCTACAACGATTGGGAATATACCCGAAGACTGGAAACCGAAGCTAAATCCGACGGGCATATCGGTTACGTCCACTTGCGAGCCATGACCTCTGGCGACATTGGACAGTGGTATCGGGATTTCTATCCGCAGTTTAAGAAGAAGGGATTGGTCATCGATGTGCGACATAATCGCGGAGGAAATATCGATTCCTTTATTCTGGAAAAGCTGATGAGAGAGGCTTTCTTCTACTGGAAGAGCCGAACAGGAGAGCCCTACTGGAATATGAATTATGCCTATCGCGGACATTTGGTCTTGCTGGTGGATGAGTTTACCGCTTCGGATGGGGAGGCATTTGCTGAAGGCTTCCGAAGATTAGGATTGGGCAAAGCTATCGGTGCCAGAACCTGGGGAGGGGAAGTTTGGCTTTCCGGAGTGAATACCCTTTCGGATAATGGCATTGCACGGGCTCCGATGAATGGGGTGTATGGTGAAACTGAAAATGGCGTAGAATGGCTGATCGAAGGAGTTGGCTTTATTCCAGACATCGAAGTGATAAATCTGCCAAAAGCGACTTTCGAAGGAAAAGATGCACAGCTCGATGCAGCGATTGAGCATCTGAAAGAGCTGATCAAAAAGGATCCTAGGGATGTTCCAGCACCTCCGGCTTATCCGGATTTGAGTTTTAAGAATGGGAAGGATTAAGCGATAGAACAATCTCGAATACCTAACTGACGACGAAACCAGCCAATCTTTGACAAATGGAAGGATTGGCTGGTTTTTACTTGGAAAGCGATGGCTTAGCTTCCTTTACTTTTTATTCCACTGCAATACGATCTCAGTAATAAAAAGCGGAACGACCCAAGAAAGCCAAATTGCGGTGGGACCCGTCTCCACAAAAGGACCCAAATCATCATAAAAAGGCTGTCTCGTCAACCATCGAAAAAGGACGAAGGCAAAGGTGACCACGTAGCTTCGGATCATCCATTCTTTATGGAGGTTAATTCGACGCAGAAGTATAAATCGAAAGGCCATTCCGGTGGTGCCAAACCAAGCTGTAGCCAAGCCAATAAGGGATAAGCTCCAGGTCCAATGGAAATCCAAAGCGACCGTGAAAGAAAGTGCAATAGAGCTAATGACCGCGATCAAAATTCCGCAGATATAGGCCATTCCCATGATCCGATGAACATTCAGGTATCTATTCCTAAATGCACTCCAAAACTGAAATGGCCCCAAAGTCAAGGCTAAAATACCTCCTGAAATATGGCCGATCAAGGGCCATTTCATGGGCCAATAATCTCCAAAAACAGATTCTTCCAATCCAAAATAAGGAAGGGCGTCATGAAGGATAAATTTGCCTGCAAAAAGGATCAAGAAGACCCAAAATAAAGGCAAAAGCCAAGTTTTGGGCTTTTTTTCAATGGAAATCAGGCTTTTTGACATCGTATGTTTTTTAAAACTTGTGGGCTTCCAGTTCGATTTCAATCAAAAATTCGGGCATGACTAAGCCTTTTACTTCAATCCATGAACCGGTGGGAAATTGCTTTTGATAGATTGAGCCTCTATATGCTGCGTACTCTAAAAAGGCAGGCATATCCGTGGTAAATACATTTTCGACCACCACGTCATCAAAGGTGCAGTCGTAATGTGCAAGCACTTTTTCCAAATCAGAATAACAGTTTTTCATTTGCTGGAGAAAGTCACCGATCGCAGTGGGATTACCTTCGTCGTCCATGCTGACTGCTCCGGATACTTTGATACTGTCCCCGATTTTAACTGCGTGCGTATAGCCATAGGCTTTTTCGAGTTCGGGTCTGAGGGAGAAAAATTCTGGATTGGGTTTGCTCATCTGGAGTCCGTTTTAGATTAAAAGATGAATTAATCTCTCCTTTCCATTGACCCATCCCAAGATGAATGGGATGAATATGAGAGAATTGTTTCCCTGAATGGTCTTTTCCTTTCCCGGGAAAATCCCTTGAAGGCAAATCATTTTCAATTACATTTTATTGTATATTAATCGGATGAAGAGATTTTTTCTCCTGGTTTTTGTATTGTTTCAGGTTCAGCTACAAGCTCAGGTAGTTTCAAAAGGAGGTAGGGTGGACTATTCTGTGGTCTTCGTGCAGACAGACGATTTTGGGGCAGACTACCTTGAAAAGATTGAACAAGCACTTCCCTCGGTGAAAGAGCCTGAAATAAGGCTGCAAATGCTTTGGGACTTGGGCTATTATTACCACACCCGAAATCTTCGCAAGTCCCTTTCCCTCATCAATCAAGGGTTGGAAGAAGCCCGAAATGCAAAAAGCGAACTATGGGAGGGAAGAATGCAAGTGGCCCAAGGTGCTGTTTTGCTGAGAATGGAGCAACTCGATCAGGCAGAAGAAGTCCTCAAAAGCGCGTTGGAAAAACTTCCCGAATCCGAAACCTGGCTTTTGCTCACCAACTTGGGCTATGTACAGGAGCGAAGGGGAGAATTGGGGAAGGCTTTCGAATTTGCAACCCAAACCCTTCAACTCGGGGAGAAATACAGTGACAAAAAAGCCATGGCCATGGCCTATTCGGATATCAGCAATCTGTTTTGGAAGCAAGGCAAACCTGAGCAAGGCTTGGAATATGGTCTGAAGTCCTTGGCCCTTTTTGAGGAGCGCCGAATCAAGGATCTAGACTTTGACTTCACTCTTCATGTGACCGGGAATAATCTTGTAGCCCTCGGTCGAAATGAGGAAGCACTTCCTTATTTCCAACGATCCACGCAGATGGGCAAGCAGTACGGATTTTACAACAATCTCAGCGACACTTATATCGCCTTGACAGATTTGTATCTGGCTTTGGAGGATTTTGAAAATGCCGAAACTTCCGGCAAGGAAGCGCTGAAGTACGCGGAACTTCTTCAAAATGAGTTTATGGTCGTGCGCTCCCTGCTTTCTTTGGGGAAAGTGAAAAAACAGCAGGGATTCTATTCGGATGCGATCAACTATCTCAACCGAAGTATCCGTACTGCCAAAGAGGACTTTGGAGATCGCTATTTTCTGAGTCTGATTTACAAGGAACTGGCCGAAGCCTACGAGGGAGGAGGTGAAATTTCCAACTCCTATCAGGCATTTAAGCGCTATCATGAGCTCGATCAATCCGTCTTTAATGCCGAAGCAGATCAGCGAATCGCCCAATTGCAAACAGAAATGGATGTGGCCCAAAAGGAAGGGATTATTTCCCTTCAGGAAGAATCGCTCAAGCGTCAGAATATCATTCAGGGTTTTACCCTTCTTGTCACCACATTGATGGTATTTTTTCTCTTTTTCCTTTATCGGGTTTTTGTGAAACGAAAAAAGTACAGCCAGCTCTTAGAAAAGCAGAATCTGGAGAAGGAGTTTTTGCTGAAAGAGATCCATCATCGGGTCAAAAACAATCTGGAAACCATCTCCAGCCTCTTGGCATTGCAGACGGCCCAAATCGAAAATGAAGAGCTTCAGGACATCATGATCGAAAGTCAAAACCGGGTCCAAAGCATGGGAATGATCCATCAAAACCTATATCAAGGGGAAAATTTGGCCGCCATCGAGATGAAGAATTACTTCAAAAACCTAGGTTCCTACATCATCGATTCCTTTGATGCCTCTGATCGGATAAGTTTGGATGTGAATATGGATTCGTTGGAATTGGATGTGGATCGGGCGATTCCGATTGGACTGATCGTCAATGAGCTGATTACCAATTCTTTGAAATATGCATTTCCCGAAGGTAGAGAAGGTGAAATATTGATCAGTTTGAAAAAAGATCAGGATCAGCTTTACCTGAAAGTGGCGGACGATGGAGCTGGAATCAAGAAAGACAAGCCCGCACAAGGAACAGGTTTTGGCAGCCAACTTGTGGCACTGTTGACGAGGCAGCTGGACGGGAAAATGACACTGAGTACCCAAAAAGGAACAGAAGTATATTTTGAGTTTAAGACACAGAAAGCAGCATGAGTGAGAAGACAAGAATTTTGATTGTGGAGGATGATATGATTATCGCTGCCAATATTTCCCTGCAGCTCTCTAAGCTAGGCTATGAAGTCACAGGTATCGAATCCCGGGGAGAGGATGCCGTCAATCACGCCATCGAAAATCGTCCGGATATAATTTTGATGGATATTCAGCTGAAAGGGGCAATGAATGGGATAGATGCGGCAAAAAAAATCCAGGAAAAGACCGCCATCCCTTTGATTTACCTGACTGCCAACTCGGATGAGGCCTCTTTTCAAAAGGCCAAGGAGACCAAGCCTTATGCCTTTATTTCGAAGCCATTCAACAAGCTAAATCTGGAAAGGACCATTGAATTGGTGGCGGAAAAGATCAAAGAAGAAAAAAACGAAACAGAAGAATCGGATTCTTTGATTGAAAGTCTGGATGACAGGATTTTTATCCGAAATAACGGGAAACTGATCCGATTGATGCTAGATGAAATCCTTTACATCGAAGCCGATCGAAACTACTGCAATATCATCACTCCGGATCAAAATTACCTGATCGTCAGTTCGTTGAATACGGTGTGTCAAAAGATTGTCAGCAGAGACTTTCTGCGCGTTCACCGCTCCTACGTAGTCAATCTTCGTAAACTGGATGCGGTAGCTGACTCACATTTGGAGATCAAGCGGAAGGTCATTCCAATCAGTAAAATGTACAAGGACGATCTGATGCGGAGTATTCGGAAAGTCTGAGCTTACCCGACTTTTCCATCTCCATTGATGTCTTTGCCGCTTTGTTCTTCCAGTACTTTCAGGGTTTTGATCAGCAATTCCTGCGTTTTTCTCAATTCATTTTCGAGATAGGCCACTCGAGCTTCCAAGGAGGAGGCTCTCGAGTCCTGACTGGAGATTTGGCTTTGTTGGATCAGGTTCCAGAATAGTCCCATAGATTTTTTCTCTTTTAGTATTTCAAAATTAAAGATTTAGCTTAGGTAAAAAAACCGAGAAAACAGTTCCTTCTCCTTCCTTGCTTTTGACTTTCAGCTCACCACCATGCGCTTTTACAATATCATATGATAGCGATAAACCCAATCCTGTCCCAGACCCTGTTGGTTTGGTGGTAAAGAAAGGCTGGAAGATTTTTTCTTTAATCGAATCTGGGATGCCTTGGCCGTTGTCCTGCACTGAAATCTCGATTCCCTTTTCGGTTTTTTTGGTGCTGACCAATACCTGAGGTTGATAGCCATCTATGCCAGATTTGGCCTTCTCATTTGCCGCAAGGGCCAGATACCGGGTGACCCGATTCTGGGAGAGGATTTTTTGCCGGATTTTGCGGAAGAAGGAGATCATGGATTTAAAGGTTGAAATTCATAGGTCTTTTCTGTCAGATTCAAAATCACACGATATTTCCCTGCCGGTACTTGAATATTTGGTCCTTGCCAATCCATGTGTCCTTCAGGGAAGGTTCTGCCTCCCCAGTTTCGGTTCCAGGTTTGGTTTTCCCGGAATTTTACCGGGCCTCCTACCAATTCTATTTCCGCTTCCCAAATTGAGGGTTCATCGGATATTTTTACCAGAGGCACATCCGTTCCCCAGTCCTTATTCGGAGAACCATCGCCCACCAAGCCAAGGTTTTCATAAAGTAATTTGACCTGAGGGAATTGTTTCTTGATTTCCCCTTTCAATTTTTCACCCAACTCGCGAATATGAAAAGCTTCAGCAGAATAACTGTCATGAAGGACAGCTGCTTTGATCAAAGCTGCTCTGACCTCGGGTCGGGTAATCATTGCCTGACTTTTCAGAATCTGAGTTTCGCTAAATACGCCAGGCATTTCTAAAAATCCTTGGTTTAACCCAATCCCAAATATCAGATCGGGAGTAGGGATGGTTTCCGCTAAAAGAAGTTCTTTGATGAGTTTTTCCGAACGATTAAAATCCAAATTAGCAAAAGAGGCATATTCAGTAAGATCCCTTGCCAATAAGATTTCAGTCGTATTTCCGGGCTTCACTTTAAGGTTTTGCAATAAAAACCCAATGCTGGTTTTAAAAGGACTTGGTTCTGCTTCTTGGTAATTCAGAATTCCCGGGATCATAGCAGGGCTTAAAAGTTCCTGATGATTATACAAAGTGTCCAGATACAAGTTTTGCTGAAAGGAATGGTATTCAATAAAAAGTAACTCCTGAATTTCCACTTCCAGCACATTATAAATTTGCTCGATGGTAAGAGCGAATTCCTCCTGTCTCTTTCGTTCCTCATTCCAGTTATTGACTTGAAGGGCAATTAAGATTCCGATGGTGACCAATATGATTTCCCCAAGGGCGTACTTTAAATACTTTCCTGTTTTGCCTTCTTGCATCAATGAACTCCGGATTGATCTGAAAAAATTAAGCATGGTTATTTTTTAGGGTTTTGTAAAAAATCAAGCATCTCATTGGTCTCTTCCAGAAGTCGAAGTTTAGAAAACAGAATTATTTTTTGCATTAGCATTTTCCCTGAAATCGTATTGAGCATATAGTTTAGCAGCTCCTTATCGTCTTTGTTTTTCCAATACAAGTCGGCCAAAGGTCCGGTAATAGCAATCGATTGAATCCAAGGATCAGAATTATCACTTTGTGCTCCTATTCCTTCTCCAAAGGAATTCTGGATATCTAGAAAGATCCTGACGTTTTCATCCATGACTTTGATTTCTTTGAGTTGGAGGGTACTGAATTTCAGGATTTTTTTCTTGACCTCTTCATCGAAATAACCGATGCTCCCTGTACTTAATAGGGAGACAATAGTGTTTCTGTTTCTTTCATTACTTGGGTCAAAGAATGGTAAATATTCATATCGGGCAATGTGTCGGAGTGTATCGACGGTACTGTTTGGCTTGGAAAGCCGTATTCTAAATCCATCCAATCTTTCCAAATCCTTATCGATTGAAGCCATTTCTTCCATTAGCTGTAAGGAGTCTAGTTTTAAATCCTCGATTAATGAGTTGATAGCGGCATCCACGGAAAGCTTTTGTTTTCTTTTCTCATTCCAATTGTTTACCTGGAGCGCAATCAGAATTCCGATCGTTACCAAGAGGATTTCCCCAAGAGCGTACACCAAATATCGAGTGACCCGATTTTGGGCAAGGAGTTTTTGCCGGATTTTTCTGAAAAATGAAATCATGCCCGGCTATTCGAAAGGCGTATTGACCGGCCTTAATACTCCTCCACGCATCACATGGGTAATCGACCGGAAATTCCTGACATCTGTCGAAGGATCTTGGTCCAAGACAATCAAGTCTGCCTTTTTTCCTGCTTCCAGGGTGCCAAAATCGGTTTCTCTTCTCATAGCCATGGCCCCGTTCCTGGTCGCCATCGGGATGATTTCCTTTGCCGGAAGGCCTGCTTCCTGCATGGCTTCCAGTTCATCATAAATGGATAATCCATGAAGGGTGCCTGGATTTCCCGCATCGGTAGACAGGGCAATTGGGATGCCTGCCTCATGCACCAGTTTCAGGTTGGCATACATCATGGACTTTAGCTTTTGGTCTGTTTCAATGGATTTTTGAAGTTCTTCCTCGTAATTCTCCGGATTGGGGTAATACTTAAAAAAAGATGGGGAAGCCTCGAGAAGGGATTGGGTTTCCGGGTCCAATGCCCCGTTTGGGTCATGGATGGGGAATCCACCTGTAAGTGACTGAAAGGCTACCGAATACCCGGGAACTACCACCAAAGTGGGGCAATAAATTGCGCCTGATTCCTTTGCCAGCTGGATAAACTCTTCATCGATGAGCTGGTCATCCACACTGTGCACGAGTACTTTTGCTCCCAATCGAAGACCCTCTTTGGCTTGATCGAGAGAGGTGGCATGAACAATCAATTGGTTGCCTGAAGACCGAACTTCCTCCGCTACCGCTCGGAGGCTTTGCATAAAAACGGAATCCTGCAAGTTGAGACTCCAGATTTTGATTCCGGTGGATCCCATTTGAGTGCTTTTTTGGACGTATTCTTTCCCAAATTCAGGAGAGATTAAGGCCAGCATCTGTCGATCTGGAAGCACATTGAAGATTTCCAGTCGGTCTTGTGGAAACGGGGTGAGCAAAGGTCCGGCTGCTGCCACATGTGGAGCCTTGAGATCGGTTTCTGCTGTTTTTGATAAATCCACAATCCAGTCAAAGCCCCCTACATCATACACTGCTGTAACTCCGGATCTCAGGTAGGTCTCGAAATATCTATTTGGGCTTTTTCTTTGTCTTGCCTGAAGACTGTCATATCGAAGGGTGTCCCTGATATCCAAGGCATCCGGACGCCCGTCAAAAAAGCCGGTCTGGGAAAAGTGAACATGCGCATCTACAAGACCCGGTGTGATGAATTTACCGGTCAGGTCTAGGGTTTCCACATCTTTAGGTACGACCAGGTCCTTTCCCCCTATGGCTTCAATTTTTCCATCTCGGATTAGAATTTTGCTTTTGGTGATGGAGTTTCCATTCCCGTCAAATGCCGTTGCACCTTGGAGCAAAAGATAGCCGGAACTTTCTTGGGTTTTGGGATTGCAGCTTGCTAAGACTACTAGTCCCAGAAAAATGATAATACGATAAGGTCTCATAGTGGAGGGGATGTTGAAAATACGTTTATTCTAATTGTTAAGAAGATAGGGATTTCCTTTTAGAATTAATTGAAAATGAGTGAAATGGGGTTGGTTCAAAGAGGTTTATTTCTTGGTTTGAAAAAATCAGATTAAGCATAGTAGGATTACCTTCTTGCACTCAGTCCAAAATCCCGCTCCACAGCATTGTACCATTCCTCTTCAGGTAGTGAATTCCATTCTACCCATTGCTCATCGGTCATGGAATTTCTCCATTGGATAAAAGGCAGGGCATCCGGACCCACAGGATGGCGGACAGTCCAAGAGTCGCTTTCGGCAAATTCCAGTATTTTCTCCCCCACCAATGCCGCAGGTGTGGGATTTTTCAGCGAAGCAAAAAAGAGGTCTGACATCCGCTTGCTGCTAGGATAGATGGAGGGAGCGAAATCTTCGATTTCATGGGCCATGTCAGTATCGATGATTCCGGGTTCGATAATTCCCACCCGGATATTGAATGGCTTCGCCTCCTGAGCTAGTGCCTCACTTACTGCCTCCAAAGCAAATTTGCTTGCTGAATAGCACCCCAAAGGACTGGAAGTCAATCTTCCTGAGACGGAAGTCACATTGATTATGCAGCCTTTTTTTTGCTCTCGCATTGATGGAAGTATAGCCTGAATGCAGCGAATTGCCCCCAAGAAATTGGTTTCCATAACCGCCTTGAAATCGGCGATGGGCATCTCCTCAATGGAGCCTTTCAAGGCTATTCCCGCATTGTTGACCAGGACATTGATCGGGCCGAATTTTTTCAAAAGTCCCTGGATGCAAGCTTGAACAGACTCATCTGAATCTACATCCATGGCGTGAAGGGAAATCATTAATGCTTCTTCTTCGTTTTTTTTCAGTAATTCGATGGCTTTTTCGGGATTTCTCAGGGTAGCAAATACCTGATATCCTGCTCTTCCAAAGGCTAGGGCTGTTTCAAAACCAATCCCTCTACTGCTTCCTGTGATCAATACCCTTTTCATGATTGATGGATTAAAAATTTAGAACAGTATTTATATAAAAGGCTAGTTTTCGAGATTAAATCAGCCCCTGCTATAAGCTACCGCCAAGGATAATGAAGATGAAATAGGTAAGGATAAAGCGATGCATTTAATGTCCGAAATGGAAGAAAAATTTATCTGGAAAGGGGGGAAGAATGTCCCTTTTGGATGAGTAAAAAAATGCCAAGGAAAGGAGGCAGGGTCTACAGTTTTTTGAAAGTAAGACCCTTTTCTCTACTCCTGAAGCCGGTCAAGATCTTAGTCTATGATCTCCTGTTTGGATGATTCCTTGTAGTTATTTATTTGGATCCCAATCAGATTTCTGATCACTACCAGTAAAATTCTACCAAATGCATAAGCCAAATTCCGAGTCACCTCATATTGGGACAGAGGTTTTTGAAGGATTTAGTGGAAAAGGGAAATGATGTTTCCTTAGGTCGTCTGCCGGATAGAAACCCGCAAATCGGTTTTTGAAATCGGCAATTGACGGATCCGAACTCCCGTGGCCTTGAAAATCGCATTCGTGACTGCAGGAGCAATCACCGGCGTACTCGGCTCGCCCGCTCCTCCCGGAGGGTTTCCGGAATTGATGATGTAGGTTTCGATTCTGGGAGCATCACTCATACGGGTGACCGGATAATCGTGGAAATTGCTCTGGGCTACAGCGCCATTTTCAATGGTGATTTCACCAGTCATTGCTGCGGCCAATCCATAGATGATTCCGCTTTCCATCTGCGCTTTGAACCCATCCGGATGAATGGCAAATCCGGCGTCTGCCACACAGACTACCCGGTGAACTTTGACTTTTCCTTCCACATTCACTTCCACTTCGGCTACTTCTGCCACTATGGATCCGAAGGATTGGGCAATGGCAACACCCCGGCCCCAATTGGAAGGCAAGGGAGAGTCCCAATTGGATTTTTCCCGGATCAAGTCCAATACTTTCTGAAATCTTGGCTGGTCCTGAGTAAGGCTTTTTCTGAAAGCTAAAGGGTCTTTCTTCGCTGCAAATGCGAGTTCATCTATAAAGGATTCGGTCAAAAATCCATGTACCGAATGGTCCACACTTCGCCAATTACCCCATGGAACGAATGAGCTGGGACTGGTAAACTGAATCAATTGATTGGGAACAGCGTAGGGTATATCCGCCGCTTCGGGTGGATGGTGCTTAAACAAAAACTGGTGAGAATAGGCTACCGGATTTCCGGACTCATCCAAACCGGCCTTCATGCGGCTGACTGTTGCCTCACGGTATACATCGTGTTGGGTGTCTTCTTCCCGTGACCAGATCAATTTGACGGGATAGTCCACTTCCTTGGCTATTGCAACCGCCTGCCTGATCACATCAGTCTCGGATCGTCTTCCAAAACCTCCTCCCAAAAGCTGATTATGTACGGTGACCTGCTCCGGTGAAATATCCAAGAATTCAGCCACGGCAGCTTTTGCACCCAAGGGGTTTTGGCTTCCGCACCAGATTTCGCACTTCCCGTCATGTACCCATGCAGTACAATTCATCGGCTCCATGGTGGCATGGGCTAAAAAGGGGAGTTGGTATTCTGCTTCGACGATTGTGGCTGCACCAGAAAGAGCCGTAAGCGCATCTCCGGATCGAAAATGCTCCTCAATGCTTTCCTCTTCCAGTGCCTTGTCCATGGCCATTCGATATCCTTCGAAAATATCATCCTGGCTTTTTCCATCATTTTCTGTGGATTCAAATTCGATCTTTAGACGGTCTATGGCACTTTTTGCCTGCCAGTAGCCATCGGCAATCACGGCCACAGCATTTTCCAGATTCAGGACTTTCACTACTCCGGCACTTTCATCAGGAATGGTCGTATCGACTGATTTCACTTTCGCTCCAAATACAGGGGCAGCCTTGATGGTGGCATATTTCATGTTGGGGATGATCACATCCATCCCAAACTTGGCTTCTCCGGTGACTTTGGCAGGGATATCCCATCTAGGGACTGAAGTGCCCATGAGGGTAAATTCTTCCGGAGTTTTCAATCGGGGTTGCTGTGGAGCTTTTACTTGTGCGGCAGCTTGGGCCAATTCGGCGTAGCTTGCAGTTTTATTGCTAGCAGGATGAGAGATGATACTTTTTTCGGCCTTGAGTTCCTCGACAGGTACCTTCCAAGTATCCGAAGCAGCCTGAAGTAGCATAGCCTTGGCAGCAGCTCCGGCGATTCGCATTCCTTGTTGACCGGTAAATCTCACAGAGGCACTACCCCCAGTGATTTGGAAATTCATAGACTTTACTGCCGTGAGAAAAACCCCATCAATGGTTCCTTCAAGGAATTTGGGAAAAGTCTTGTCACCGGCGATAAATCCTTTGGCCAACACATAATTGGCATATTCCTTATCGGCAGGAGCCTCCATAAATTTCACCTTGGACCAATCGGCGTCCATCTCGTCTGCCAGCATCATGGCTAAGGTGGTGTGTACGCCCTGCCCCATTTCTGCATGAGGAATGATGGCTGTGACGGTATTATCCGGGGATATTTTCAGCCAGATATTCATCACGGTTTCTCCCTCCTTGGAGATTAAACCGACCACTTTGGAGGATCGGTTGCCCGGGCGGATTGCCACACCGATTACAAGTGCGCCACTTGCTAAAATTCCTGTGCCAATGAAGGCTCTTCTAGTCCACTTTTTCATTACAACTGGGGATTAGAGGTGGAGGCTTGGAGTTCTGCTGAGGCGCGCTTGATTGCCGATTTGATTCGTCCATACATGCCACAGCGGCAAATATTTCCGGACATGGCCTGATCGATTTCCTCGTCCGAAGGAGTTGGATTTTCATTCAAAAGGGCTACTGCAGACATGATTTGCCCGGATTGACAATAGCCACATTGGGGAGTTTGCTCTTCGATCCAAGCCTGTTGCACGATGTGTAAGGTGTTTTCTTCGGAAGAAATTCCCTCGATTGTCGTGATACTTTTACCTTCTACGGAAGTGGCTGGAGTGATGCAAGATCGGATAGCCTGACCGTCTACATGCACCGTACAGGCACCACACTGGGCTATGCCACAACCGAATTTGGTTCCGGTCAATTCACATTGCTCGCGAATCACCCAAAGTAGGGGCATTCCTGCAGGTGCTTCCACGGGATAGTCTTTTCCGTTGATGGTAAGATTAATCATGATCTAGTTGATAGTAAGAATTTCAATATCAGTATTTTCTGCGGGTTCATCGAGTGGTATCTACATCTATTGAGGACCTTTGTTCAATTTATTTTTATAGATACCAGCAGACAGGTAAATTAATAACCTAGCCAAATATCAAGGGTTTAGATTTCTCAATAAATAATGAGATCATTGGGGTAAAGCCACAAACAATTGTGACTGAATCAGCCAAGTCCCTGATTTTTTGGTCCATTGGGCAGAATATTTCCCTCCCACAATGGGATCCTCAGATCCCTCTTGATATCCTTTCCAGGTCCCCGTTTCCCAGGCTAGATTGGTTTGGGGATTGACGATGACTTCATCTGGGGTCCGGATCCAGTACATTCTTGGGCCGGTGGATTTTTTGAGATAGGTCATCAATTCCTTTTTACCGGAAATCAAGGTGCCCGCTCCCGTGGTAATCAATGCATCTTCAGTGGAAAAAGTAGCATTCAGATCTTCATCGAAGGCTCTCAATGCAGCATTGGAAGCTTCTCGCTGGGAGAGGATTTGGTTTACCTCCGTTGTCTGTGCCTTTGAATAGTTGAAAATTAAGAGGCCCAGTAGCAAACACATTACTTGTTTCATTTCTTTATCAGTTTAGGCTTGATTAATCGGCTTTTGGAGACGAGAGGTCTACACCGACACGTTTTGAGAACTTTTCCCATTCCTCCAGCATTTCCTGATATTTTTCCGGATGGACCTCTTTGAGGTCAATTTGCTCACCCAGGTCATCGGCGAGATTATAGAGTTCAAAATTCTCCAAGGCAAAAGGCTTTTTGACATTCAGGATTTTCCAGTCTCCTTTTCGGATCATGGCATCTCCGGCATGCTCCAGTCCAAAGACATAGTTTTCATCGTGTATACTTTCCTTTTTCCCGCTCAGGACGGAAAGAAGAGATGCTCCAAGCAAGGGTTTGACTGGTTTGCCCTTCCATTCCGAAGGATATTCTACTTCTGCCAATTCGTAAAAAGTCGGGGCTAAATCGAGTAGGGTGAAAAAGGAATGATTGATATTTCCCTGTTTTTGCACACCGGGCCCTGCAATGATCAATGGCACATTCATGCCTCCTTCTGAGGCATATCCTTTGAAATAGCGAAAAGGAGAACTTCCTGCCTCGGCCCATTGAGGACCATAAGAAATAAAGGAGCTCGCTTTTCCCATCTCTTCATAGGCGTCTGTGAAGTTGGCTTGGATCAGCTCTTTGAATCCATCCCGGTAATAAAAATCCTCAGCGGCAGCACCATTGTCGGCCATGAAAACGATGAGGGTGTTTTCATATTCTCCAATTTCCTTCAGGTAGTTGATCAATCGTCCGATATTGTGGTCCAGATTGTCAACCATCCCTGCGTAGAGTTCCATTTTTCGGGCTTCCTTTTTTTGTTCCTCTGGACTCAGGGAGTCCCAAGGTTTAACCCGTGCATTTAATTCCGGGAGAGTGGCTGATTCTGGAATCATTCCGGCTTTTTTCAGAGACTGAAGCCGGTCTTCACGAAGTTTTTCATAGCCTTCATCGTACCTGCCTTCATATTTTTTCCAGTAGTTCTCATCCACCTGAAGTGGCCAATGTGGGGAGGTATAGGCTGCGAAAGTGAAAAAAGGCTTCCCATCTCCGGCATTCTTTCCAATGTATTCGATCAGTTTGTCGGTGTAAAAATCGGTGGAATAGGCACCTTCGGGCCATTCTACTTCTTTACCATTTTCGAAATACCTGGAAATGGGAGCTTGGGGCAGGACACCCAGATTGTTGTAGTGATTGGCTCCACCCTCAGGGGTCATGAAATAATTTTCAAACCCCTTTTCTCCCGGATGATGCTCAGGCTCAGCTCCCAAGTGCCATTTTCCTGCCATATAGGTATGATAGCCTTTGGTCTGAAGAAGTTGGGGAACTGTCACAATCCGATCAGTGAGGTGTCCTTCATAACCGGGGACTCCTTCTCTCCTTCCCTGAATTCCCATGCCAGCGATATGATTGTCATTTCCGGTAAGGAACATGGCCCGACTGACTGCGCAAAACGGAGCCGCATGAAATCGACTAAATCGGATGCCTTCTTGAGCCAATGCATCCAAATTGGGGGTATCGATATCTCCTCCAAAGCTCCCCAAGTCTGCATAGCCCAAGTCGTCCGCTACGATCAGCAGGATATTCGGGGGCTGGATTTTTTCCTCTTTTGGTACACAGGAAAACATTAGAAAAGCCAATAAAAAAATCTGATTCAAGGCTGCTGCTTGAATTGAAAAAGGGAGGTGATGACTCATATTTCAGCATAGGTTTTTTCAGCTACAAACCACATTTTCAATTTCCCTTTCCCTTTTACTTCCAGCTCTCCTCTGTAGCAAAATTCCAATTCGTCCAGGTCCTTGATTTCTTGATAGGTATTTTCTGAAATGTTGATTTTATTCAATTCGCAGGTTGCCTCCATTCTCTGAGCAGTGTTGACTGTGTCTCCCCAGATATCGTATTGGAATTTTCTGGTACCCACGATTCCAGCCACCACGGGCCCGGTATTGATTCCTACCCGCATATCAAACTTTGCCCTATTGGGAAGGTCTGGATTGTTGTTTCGCTGATTGATGAATTCTTTCATCTCCAAGGCACAATTAATCACGGTAACCACTTCGGATTTTCCGTGCAATCCTCCTACAGCCATGTATGCGTCTCCGATGGTTTTGATTTTTTCCAATCCATGGGATACGATGATTTCATCAAATTTCTTGAAGCAAACATTCAGTTCATTTACCAGCTCCTTTGCAGTCAGGTGCTGTGCTTTTTTGGTGAAATCTGCGAAGTCCGTGAAAATGACAGTGGCTTTTTCAAAATACTTGGCTTCCGAATAGCCTTTCTCCTTTAGTTCTTCGGCTACTTCTGAGGGAAGAATATTCAAAAGCAGCTTTTCCGAACGTTCTTTTTCTTTCTGAATCAGATGATTTGATTTTTTGATAAAAAGATACCTTCTCCACCAGAGAATCACCAAAATCAAAAGGAAAAACCCCGATAGTAAGAAAATATACTGTCGAATTTGGGCCACTTTTAGCCTTTCTTCAAAGAGCAGACTTTGCTCTCTCATCTGTTGGGAATTATGGATGCTGTCCAGAAGCTGCTTCTTTTCAAAGTCGTAATTGAGCATCATCTGGGTGATTTCTTTGGTGTTGGATTCGTTGAGAATGCTATCCTTCAGAGCTGTTGCCTTTTTGAGATAGTTGAGTTCGTCTTGGGTGTTGCCGGTTTTTTGGGCTACTTCCATGAGCCTCTCATAAGCCATTCGGATGACCTTGACCTCTGAGGATTTTTCAGCACTTTCCAGAGACTTTTCTGCATGGAATTTGGATTTTTTCAGGTCATTTTTTTGAAGATAGAGAGAAGCGAGGCGGTTGTTGGTATAAGCCAGTCCTCTATCTAAACCCAAGGAATCGCGTATTCTAAGCGCTTCCAAGAGCGTCTCCTCAGCTAAATCCAAATCTCCTTTGTTGGCATAGTTATTCCCCAAATTGCTCAATGATAATCCAACCGAATAGGGGTTTTTGGATTCATAGGCCATTTTTAGAGCTTTTTCATGGTAAAAAATTGCCGAGTCTATAGGGCCGGTATGTTCAAAAATGATGGCAAGGTTATTCAGAGAAGTATGGATTCTCCGGAGATTGCCCTCCTTTTCCTCCAAAGCCAGAGATTTTCTTCCATAATCAAAAGCCTCATCATACTCATGTTGGTCATAATAGATCAAGCTGAGTGAATTATAGACGCTGGCAATGCCGGTTGGGACATGATGCTCTTCATAAATTTCCAGGGCTGATAAGTGATTGGAAATCGCATTTTCCAGGTCTCCGAAAAAGGCAAAAATATTGGCCAAAAAAGAGTGAGTTCTAGCTTTTTCCTGCCATAGGCCCAAGGAATCTAATTTGGGAATGAATTTTTCAAATTCGATAGGGTTGTATTCCGAGGGATCGGATTCTTGCTCGGCCATGCTAAGGTATAGTTTGGCTCTCAGGGCCCCAATTTCATATCCAGAGTCTTGGCTCCAGTCTAACCCCTCCTTTGCCAGACGAATGGCTTCCCCATATCTATACTCTGAAAATTCAAAATGAGCCTGGTCAATTAGACTGTCTATTCCTTGCTGGGTTTGGGAGTAAGAACTCCCCACCCACAACCAAAGGACACTATAGACAATCCATTTTTTCATTTCCTTTTCGAGTCCAGATAGATATAATGACTGTTGTCCTGAGGGCCTCTGACGACCAAGCTAGGTGGAAGGGGGCCTAATTGCTGCACCGCCAAATCCATGGCCCGCATCATTTGCGCGAGTTTTTCGGGGTTCTCCTTGGCTAGATTGGTAGTTTCACCCGGATCAGTTTTGAGGTTAAAAAGCAAGGTATCATGGGCTTCCACCGCCTTCATCCCCCGGCTCCCAGCAAATCCTGCAAAGGGTCTTTTCACCTTCCAGTCCCCCAATCGATATCCTCTTTGGTCAGAGAGCATGTAATAGAGGTACTCATCTCCTTCCCGCATTCCGTTTTCAAAAAGAACGGCACTCAGATCTTTGCCATCGATGGCCCGGTCTTTGGGTATTTCCGCTCCGACCAGTTTGCAGAAAGTTGGGAACCAGTCCATTTGAGTTGCCAGGTCTTCATATACCTGTCCGGGATCGATTTTCCCTTTCCACATGGCTACAGTCGGTACCCGTACCCCACCTTCAAAGGTGAACTGCTTTCCCTCCCGAAGAGGTCCGGCTGAGCCTCCATGGTCTTCCATGACCAGCCAAGGGCCATTGTCTGAGGAAAAGACAATCAGGGTATTTTCCATCAATCCTTTTTCCTCCAGTTTCTTTAGAATTTCTCCCACACTCCAGTCGATTTCCTGGATCACATCTCCATAAAGCCCTCGTTGGGAAGAGCCTTCAAACTCCGGAGAAGCATAGATGGGCACATGAGGCATGTTGTGAGCCAAGTAGAGCAAAAAAGGCTTTCCAGCAGCCTGATCGATGAACTCAAGCGATTTTTGGGTGTAGGTTTGGGTGGTAAACCGCTGATTGACGGAGATCGAATCGATCTCGTTGTCTTTCAGATAGACTACTGAGGCCATGTCATTGCTGTAGGGAATTCCATAATAAGAATCAAAGCCTTGATTGAGCGGAAGGTATTTTTCCATATGGCCCAAATGCCATTTTCCCACAACAGCCGTTTGGTAGCCCTTTTCTTTCAGGATTTCTGCAAACGTGATTTCCTCAGGGGCCATTCCGGTGAGGCTTTCCGGGAAAAAGACCGCGTTAATCCCCATTCGCTGAGGCATGCGTCCGGTCAAGAGCCCTGCCCGGGAAGGACTGCAAACCGGAGAGGCAGATAGGAAGGAAGTAAACTTGATGCCCTCCGCAGCCATTCGGTCAATGTTTGGAGTAGCGATATCCGTAGCTCCAAAACAACCCAGATCTCCATAGCCCAAGTCATCGGTGAAGATGAAGACGATGTTTGGGAGTTGGTTTTGTAGAGCTTCATCGGCCTTTTTTTGGCTACAGGAAAAAGCGAAGAGGAGTCCAAAAATCCACAGTAATGATCTCATGCTCAATTATGGTTATGTTCCAGGCGGTGCTTCTTTAAAATATCCTCTCCGAAGTCATTTCCATTTTCTCTCCAGATGGTATGGATATGGTTGGCATTGTCCAAAAAGCCTACATTGTCGTATTCGATCAGAAAGTCTGGACTGTGAATGACATAATAATGGGCTTTCATCGGTTCATAGCTTCCGATCCAGGCAAAATAGACTTCACCCATACCACGGGCATGCAATTTGGCCAGATGTTCCTCGGCTTTGTCCCTTTCCAAATTTCCGATGTATTCCTCGATCAGGTAATGCAGGATTTTTTGTTGTCCCTCATTCAGTTCAGACCCTTTGATGCCTTGGTAGCTTTCCAGCCACTGAGGTCTGTCGGGACTGGTAATGATATCCCTGGGGACTGCTCCTGCGAGGGTAGCCTTAGCTTTTTGGCCTTCATCCAAGGCATTGATCAGCCAAAAGCCATAATCTTCCTCTTTGCTCAGTGGGCGTAGCCCAGCATATTGGGTGTCTTCGACCACTGCAGGATCAGAGCCCAAAAACAGCGGAGTCATGGAAAATTGATCTCCGGTAACCGTCAGGTTGAGCGAGAGGTGATGGCCTTCAAACTTTAGACCCCAAGCCGCGTCCTGGACTGGATTGCCAGCAATGGCAATAAAGTAATTACCATAATCCCAGTTTAACCCCCGGATCATTTTGATGGCATTGTCATTGATCTGCCCACGCGAATATTGGATCTCGAATAGCTCGTGAAGGATGTCGTCCACCTGCATGATGGCGAAGGTTTTCAGGTATCCTTGGGAACTGAGAAGAGCACTCAAAACCTTGTGGAAAGCGATTTTGCTCTTTTCTGACAGTTCACCATAGGCCAGTCCCGATCGTGGGGCAAGCCCAAGAGGGAGATTGGTCCAATTTGTCCTTGCACTGTCGATAAATGAAATGCTAACCGAGCTTTTTTGGCTTTCTTTAAGCGTTTCTATAAAGGCTAAAGTGGTGTTTTTTACCTGTTTTACAGATTGGCTCCAAGAAGGAAATGTCGAAAGGCAAAAAAGAAGCAGAATGAGAAGTCTTTTAGTCATTGGATAAAAATGAAAATTTTAAAACAATCTAATATAGCGGAATCTGGTAGGTATCTCTTTCTCCTATTTAAGTTAGCGTTTAAATTGGACTTTTCTACTAATCCTATTGAAAATCAATGCCAAAAAGGTAAAAAATCAGTAAGTGGTTGAACTTAGAATTAAGGAGTTAAAAATTTCTATGGTTAATCCTAAAGTGAAAAAAAGGGATGCTATTCTTTCAACAAGCCTGTTTTTTTATTCCTTTTCTTCTGGGTAACTTCATGCCAACCCAATTAGAAACTGAAATGAAAAGACCAGCATTTACTCTCCTATTCTTCCTTCTCTTTAGTGTATTCTCATTTGCTCAGCAGACGGATACTGAAAAATTAAAAGAAGGAGTTGATTCCAAAACCTTTGTATTTGAAGCCCGTCAGGCCTCAGGTGCTCGGGGAAGAATGATTCAGCTAGACCCGGGCTATACCTTGGATGTGAGTTCTGAAAAGGTTGTTGGAGACTTGCCGTTTTTTGGAAGGGCCTATCAGAGTACTCCCGGGGCCGATACCGGGTTGAAGTTTGACTTTTCGGAGTATGACTATTCAGTCAAGGACCGAAAAAAGGGAGGTTGGGATGTTACCATTTCTCCCAAGGAACAGAGTGATGTACGGTCGGTTTATCTAACCATTCAGAAAAACGGAAATGCAAGCTTGCGCATAATCAGCAACAGCAAGGATTCCATGTCCTATTCCGGCTTTATCAAGGAGTAAGTTTGCCGGAAGGATTCTTTTTTTCTTCCTGAATCAAAAGGCATTCCTCCCCATCGAGCTCTGTTTCTATGGTATAGTGCTCAAAAGGATACTGCTTCATGACTTCCTTCAGCTCATTTTTTACAGCTTGAATCTGTTTTATTTCTTCAATGAAGTGAAGTTTGACATGAGTGGTGAAAACATGGTGCTCTCCATCCAGTGACCAGATATGGGTATGGTGAATGGATTCTACTTTAGGAATTTGAAGGATTTTCTGTTCGATTTCTGATTGATCAATATCCAAAGGATGCCCCTGAAGGAAAAGAAAGAGGGTTTCCTTCAGTCTTTTTCCCACATTCCAAAGAATATAGGAGGTAATCAGTAAGGATAAAGCCGGGTCCAAATATGGATTTGGGAAGAAAATCAAGATCACCGATACAAGCAGAACAGCTGCCCATCCCAAAACATCTTCCAAAAGATGCCAGGTAATTACTTTTTCATTCAGGGTTTTTCCACCGTGCAGTTTCCAAGCTGCATATCCATTGACCGCCACTCCAAGCAAGGCAAAAAAGAACATGCCTTGAGCATCTGAAACCTCAGGAGACAGGATTCTTAAAATGGCCTCCCGGATGACAAAGACCGAACCTAGGATCAGAATCAGGGCATTGATCAGCGCACCCAAAAGGGAAAACCTCCGATAACCAAAGGAAAAAGTCTGCGAGGGGGCTTTTTTCGAATACCGCTCCAAGTACCAGGAAGTCCCCAGTGAAATGGAATCTCCCAAATCATGGATCGCATCGGAGAGAATCGCCACGCTGTTCACCCATATTCCCCCGATCAATTCCACCACTGTAAAAGCCAAATTGAGGAAAAAGGCAGTCCGGAGGTTTTTTTCGGAAGAGTGCTTGTGGTGATGCCCCATGGCCTTTTGTGCTTATTTTTTCATCAAAGGAGGTGTTCGGTGGCGAGTCCCCTGCTCATAGGAATAGGTCAGGCGAATTAGAGTCGGTTCGGACCACATTTTCCCCAAAAACTGAAGTCCTGCCGGCAGTCCCTTTGCCGTGAAACCCATCGGAACGGTGAACGCAGGCTGCCCGGTATGCGGGGAAATTATCTGGGAATTGTCCCCTTTGTAATCCTCTTGGAATCGCTCGATCAAGGCCGGTGGATGGTTCCAGCTGGGATAGATCAAGGCATCCAACTGGAGCGAGTCCATGACTTTTTCAATCGCTTCTCGAAAGGCAATCCGCTTGAGATCGGTAAATGGGTCTCCACAGTCCTGATCCATATTTTCGGGTAAGGCAGGATCTACAAATCTTTGGAGCCCATTTCGCGCATAGTCTGACTTAGTGCCCACCCGGATCACATCTTCGAGTGTTTTCATGGTATCCCGTTTGACATAGTCTGCCAGAAACTTTTCCATATCCTGACGGAAAACAGGGCACCATTGATTTCTTCTCAGGGAATCAAAGTTTTCTACTTCCACGGAGTCGATTAGTGTTGCTCCAAGAGATTTCAGGTCGGCGAGGGCTTTTTCGAAAAGCGCAGAAATCTCCGGGTCTGGATCCGCTTCACTCAAGGTGCGGAAAACCCCGATTCGGGCACCATTTAACCCATCTGCCTGAAGAGATTGAAGGTAGTCCGTTGGAATTTTTCCCTGACTACGGGAAGTAATGGGGTCCTTTTGATCACTGCCGGCAATGACCTGAAGTACCTTTACCGCATCCTCCACAGTCCGGCACATAGGTCCGACTACGTCATTTCTAAGGTAAAGCGGGACAATCCCTTCCCGACTGACCAAGCCCAAGGTGGTTCTGAAACCTACCAAAGCATTATGGGAAGAAGGGCCGCGGATGGAATTACCGGTATCGGTACCCAAACCAATGGTTCCAAAATTAGCAGCCACAGCAGCCCCTGTTCCTCCGCTCGATCCGGCCGGGACATGGTCCAGGTTGTAGGGATTTCGGGTGGTGCCAAGAGTTGAGCTTTCGGAATGCATGGGACTGAAAGCCCACTCAGCCATATTGGATTTGGCCAAGATGATGGCACCTGCGTCTTTCAGTTTTTGAATGATGAATGCATCACTTTCAGGATAGAAGTCAGCCAAGGCCAAAGCTCCCGCAGTAGTGGGCAAGCCGATGGTGTTGATGTTGTCTTTGACGATCAGCGGAATGCCGTGAAGGGGCCTGAGCTTTCCCATTTGGGCAAATTCCTCATCCCAAGCCTTGGCCTGCGTAAGGGCTTCGGGATGAATAAAGGAAATAGAATTGGTCAGGGAATCCCAAGATTGGATTCGGTCCAGATAAGCTTGGGTGAGTTCCTCAGCCGAAAAATCCCCATTTTGATACGCCTGATGGATCTGGGAAATGGTCAATTCCTCGAGATTGATCGTCTTTTTTTCGGAGGTCTGGCAAGCCCAAACCAATCCCAAGAGTAAGAAAGCTAAGATTCTATTCATGCTGGAATATAGCTTTCAAAAAGGGCATTGTCCAGTAGACTCCGAAAAGTAAAACCCTTGACTCGATCACCTCATCGGAGGAGGTGGTGTTTTTTTCCTTTTCAACAGCCAAATCAACAATCCTGCGAAAATCAGAAAGAAGGGCCATAGGTTCAGGATGAAAATAAAGAACCACTGCAAATTGGTCCAGCCGTTTTTGAGTCCCTCTGCGGCTTTGGCAAAAAAGCCAAATGCTTTCTCCTTTTCCACAAAAAAGGAAACATTAAGGGTGCTCAGTGCAACCCGGTCTTTGAGGTAATTGAGCCGACCCTGCATGGATTCAATTTCTCCCCGGACATTAGCCAGCTCCCGCTCGAGCTGGAGGATTTCATCCACATTTCTGGCCAGTTTGAGGAGTTCAGTGTACCGGTTTTCAAGCTCTTTTTTGGTCTTCAAACGGGCTTCCACATCAATGAACTGCTCGGTGACATCCTCGCTCCGGATATTGGTATTTTCTATTCTGACAGCATGAGCTTGAATTTTTTCCAGTAGGGGATCGAGTTGATCTGAGGGAATTCGGATAGTTAGGCGTTTTTCCGTGCGCTCTCCGTAGCTATTGGAGGACTCATTGGCGATGAAGCCTTGGGCAGCTTTGACTTCAGATTTGAGAAAGGCATCCGTCTCCAAAATGTCCCGGCACTCAAAGTAGATTTCCCCTTCCCGAATGATTTTTCGCTCAGAAATACTGGATTGGGATCCATCCTGATCGATATCGGTAACTTCAGTGACTTTTTCATAGGAAGGAGACGAGGAGTCTGTGTTTGCCAAGTTCAAGGTGTCCTGTGTGCCACAGGCGGCTACAATAAAGCCGAAAACAAGAGGCAGTTTGGCGAGTAGAAGCTTCATAGCGTGGGGGTTTGCTCTAAGATACAAACGAAGCGATGGCCTTTTCTGCTCTATTTTGAAGAAAATTTAACGTCTATCGATCCATCCAGTTTTTCAGCTCGGACACCTTTTCCCTACTGACCAAAATATCCGAATCGGGACAGTTGGAAAGCTTGACTTTCAGGCGGCTATTGGAGTAGGAAAGGACTTCTTCGATGGCATGGATATGACTGAGGTATTTTCTGTTGAGCCGGAAAAAAAACTCGGGATCCACTTGGGATTCGACCTGCTCCAGAGTAGAGTCAAGCACAAATTTCTTTCCTGCGAAAGTCTGCAAAAAAGTCACCCGCTCTTCGCTGAAAAAGAAGGCTGCTTCCTCGACAGGAATACTTTGAATTTTCTCCCCGAATTTGACCAAAAACCGGCTTTTGAAGGATTTTTCCTGTGGTTTGAGGAGGTTTTTGATTACTTCCAGGTCTAGGTTTGGGCTGAGGTTTTGGGAGCGAAACTTTTCCACTGCCCGAGCCAGATCTTTCGGATCGATGGGCTTGAGTAGGTAATCGATCGCATTCACCTGAAATGCCCGAATGGCATACTGGTCAAAAGCTGTGGTGAAAATAACCGGAGTGCTCACTTTTACCTTTTCAAAGATCTCAAAGCTGATCCCATCAGCCAGCTGTATATCGCAAAAGATAAGATCCGGTGGTGTATTTTCTCCCAGCCATCGGACAGCTCGGCTCACCGTATCCATATCGCCGATAAGACTCGCAGAGGGAAAATGCTCGCTGAGCAGCTTTCCTAGCCGATTGGCTGCAGGCTTTTCGTCTTCGATTATCAGAATCTTCATGCCGTGATTTTCAAAAGAGGAAGTTTGACCAAAAATTCATTTTCGGATTGGAAGATTTCCGGAGACCGGTCGTTTAAAATGCGGTATCGGGACCGGATATTTTCCAGTCCCACCCCTGTGGAGGGCTCACTTTGGCTGGTTTTAGGCTGATAGGTATTGCTTACCCAAAGCTCATTTTCCTTTTGCAAAATAGAAATGAAGAGCGGGTTTTCCTGAGAAGCAATGTTGTGCTTGATTGCATTTTCAAGCAGGAGTTGAAGAGAAAGTGGAGGTAGATAGAAACCCTTGGATTGAGTAACTTCCACGCTGAAGTTTAGATTTTCCTCAAACCGAATCTTCTGAAGCTCCAGGAAGTTGCGGGCAAAATCAAGCTCCCTGTCCAATTCTACCAGTTCCTCCTGCTGCACATCCAGCACGTAGCGGTAGATTTTGCTCAGTTTTTGGATAAAAGCGGCGGATCGATCGGCATCCTCATAGACCAGATTGGAGAGGGCATTCAGGGAGTTGAACAGGAAGTGGGGATTGAGTTGGTCTTTGAGGCTTTGGTATTGGCTGGCCAGCTTTTCAGAGCGGAGCTGCTCGGCCTCGATGGCGGATTTTCTCCACTCCATCAGCCAAGAGCGGGTGGTGAAAATGGCCATGAAAATCAGTGCAATTCTCATGGGAACGAAGGTAAATTCCAAGATTCCGTCCCAAGGTATACTAGACAGGGTAAACTGCCCGTCTATCCAAGCATATAAAAAAACGATCACGAAACTTGCGATAAATGAATAGGCCATATAGGTAATCACCGTAGCAAAAAGACGCTTCACCGGATGATGAATCCAAGAAAGCCTCGGATCCCAAAAATCCTCCACCCGGCTGCCTCCAAAGCTCAGGGCCATGGAGACCACAAAGGAGAAGATAAACTCAGGAATAATACTGATGATGCCTTCCAGGCTAATCAAGCAGGAAGCGCAGAAATAAACCTGAAGAGCAAGGGCAATCCCCAAATTGATCAGGAGGAATTTGCGAAGGTCATTCCAAAGGCCTTTTTGCTCTTGACAGTCAGCGGTGGTGGAGGTCATGGGGGAAGTTAGGAAAAAGGGAGGTAATTTGGGATGGTTCGATGAGCTCAGCAAAAGTTTCGGTAATAAAACCTCCGCCGGAAGGAATTCCCGGCGAAGGTAAAAGATGGTTTAGTTTTCTGCTCGGGATGCTTATTGGCATTGGGAAGCCACTTGCTCGGCCTGATTTTTACCCCAAGTAGGCATCAGGTAGTTTTCATCAACTTGAGCTTCTTCTTTTGCAAACAGCTCAAGACCTACTCGGGCAAGTCCGCAGGCTTTTTCAGGTCCTGAACCAAAGAACTGTGCCATACCTAGCTCCATTTGAGCCATAAGGGTAGTGGCTCTTGGATTTTCTCTGTTTAGGGCAATGGCTTTTCCATACAATTGCATCACTTGAGGACTGAGAGACTGACCACGGTTTGCAGGGTCAACGGACACTTTTCCCATCAGGATAAATCCCTCCAAAGCCGTAATTTCAGAATTGTTTGGAGAAATACCCGCGGCTTTTTTGGCCAATTCCATCGCCTGATCGAGGTATTGATCTTTGTCCACATCAAATCGGAATGCCGCATTGGTCTGCACATAGGCCGCGTAGTAGAGTGGAAGCCATTCCTCTTTTTTCACATCGGCTATCCTTAGAAAAGCATTGGAGACTGCTTGGGATTCTTCTAAAGATCGGATTTGCTGCATGGCTTGGATTTGATCTTTCATCGCTGACTCGTAGGAGTTTTGAGCCAAAGCTGGAAATACGAGAAGGTAAGAGAGCAAAAGTGTGAATACAGTTTTCATGGTTGTTAGAATTAGAGGTTGTTTAATTGATTTGCGTTTTTGTCTTTGGAAATGGTGAAGAAAATCCCCAGGAAAAGGAAGCGGGGAGCACCTTGCCCGATAGGAAGGGATTCAAACTGTCCCTGTTCGTTGGGGGTTTGGGCAAAAGAGTATCCGAAGATATTTTCGTGCCCGAGTACGTTGGTCACAGCTCCGTGGATGATCAGATTGGGGCGGGGCAAGTAGCTCCAGCTAAGACTCAGGTTCTGGAATGCCCCTGTTTTGGAGTTCATCTCTCCTGGAAGATTGGGGTCGGTGTAGGTAAGTCCGTCGTTGAAGGACCAAGACAGGCCCAACTGGGATTTCATAGGCACTACAAAGTGCTTGACCACCACACTTAGATTATGTCGCGGAGCAAAGTCCGGCTGTACTTGGGTTTCGAATTGATTGAAGTTCCTTTTGCTGTCCACAAAGCTGTAGGTGATCCAATAGTCTGTGTTTTTGAGGGTTTCCCGATCCCGGAAAAACACATCAAATCCCCGGGCAAAGCCTTCGCCTTCGTTCCGTACATTTTGCGGGTTTTGAGGGATGCCGTCAAATCGGATCAGATTTTCATAGCTTTTGTGAAAAGCCTCCGCTCGAAACGTCCTTCCCTCTTTTTGATAGAGATAGTTCAAAATCAGATGCTCAGAAATGGTGTTTTGCAAAGCGGGATTCAATACCCGGAAGTTTTCGGTTGGCATTTGCTGAAATCTCCCGGAAGCGAGAGAAAGCGTCCCGTTTTCTGAAATTTTGTAGGCCAAGGAAGCCCTTGGGTCCAGCCAGTTTTGGTCTGCCAAGCTGGAAGTACCTGCACGAAATCCTCCTCTGAAAACTAGGTCCTGACTGAGATAAAGATCCCATTCGGAGTAAAGGAAAACCTGATTTTCTCCAAACTCCCTTTCAAATCCCTCCAGGACCAAGGTCTCTGAATAATCATTTCTGAAGTATTCGACCCCGTTGTTGGCAGAGATTTTTTCTGAGAAGTCATAGGTTGCACCGAACTTGGCGTGGGTCAGCCTATTGGTTCTTTTCAGGTTTACCCCATTCAGATTGATCAGGTCCTTGTTGTGAGAAAAAGAGAGGCCGGTAAAGAGAGACCAGCCGTTTTCATAGGCTCTTCTCCAGTTGGTCTGAGCATAGGAATAGGTATTGGTCAGGTCAATCAGAGTTCCTCTTCCTTCTACTCCGGGCTGAGGCTGCCAAAGTTCCATCCCACCTTTTTCAGTGCGAGCCAAAACTTTCCAAAGTCCTCCTTTGGCTGTTTTTTGCTGTGCGGCGATCTCCAGATCTACCCCGTATGGAGCTCTTTCCCAGTCAAAGTCCTGCTTGACCAGGTTTTGGTAGGGCTTTAAATCAAAGATATTTCCGCTTACGGTCAAGCTTTGCTTTTCATTGGCAAGGGTATGAGCGTAACCTCCTCCAACTGACATGATGGAGAGATCACCCTGGCTGCGGATAGCCAAGTCTTTGGTATTGAGTGCCAAGGCAGAGGAAAGAGCCTGTCCATACTCGGCAGAATAGCCTCCGGTGGAGAAGAAGGTTCCCTTGAATAAGTTGGGATTGAAGCGGGTCCTGGTGGGGACATTTCCGGCAGTGGTTCCATAGGCATTGCCTACACGCATTCCGTCGATATAAATTCCCACTTCGCTGGCATCTCCCCCACGGACAAAAAGACGGCCGTCGTTACCAACATTCGATGTTCCAGGCAAAGTCTGAAATGCCCCCACTATATCTCCCATAGCAGAGGGGGTGGTGACAATGTCGAGTGGCCTCAGGATTACGGATTTCTTTTCATCCGACGCTTCCATCGCTCCTGCGGAAATGGTGACAGCGTTCAGCTCGTTGAATTCTTCAGCCAAGAGGATATCGGAAATTTCGATTTCTTTTTCCTCCAAAGTGATGACCTGCTCATGGGTAGTGAATCCCATCATGCTAAAAGCTAAAAGTTGAATGCCTTTTTCATTGGTTTGGAACCGGAACCTTCCATCCACATCGGTGCTGCTTCCGTCAAAGCTTCCTTTGATGTAAACATTGACTCCCGGAAGAGCTCGATTTTTCTCGTCCAATACCCGCCCAGTCAATACCGTCTGAGCCAGTGCTGTGTGCTGCAGGAGAAGGAAGAAAGTGAAAAGTAAGAGCCTGGATTTCATTTCTGGATTGTTTTGATCCAAAAATGCAGGGCCTTTAGCGGTCAAAAAATTCAACCTGACTGAAGTGTCAAAATCAGGGACTGAATTAAAGCAGACAGGAACTGAAATGGTTGGCTAGAAATTCAGATTTTTCGATTTCAACGAGTTTTAATAGTTATTTTGACGGCCCTAGCCTATGAATTATCTCCAAACGCCAATTACCCTGCCTTGCGGGGCTGTCTTGTCCAACCGACTGACCAAATCTGCCATGACTGAGCGGATCAGTAATCGGGATTTCGAACCCACATCCGCACTTGTCAGACTCTATGAGCTCTGGGCGCAGACTGGAGCGGGCTTGTTGATTTCTGGCAACGTAATGATAGATGCCAAGCACTTGGAGTCTGCGGGAAATCTTTTGTTTAATTCCGAAGAAATGATACCCAAGCTTCAGCCCTTAGCTGCGGCTGGGACTTCTCGAGGAAACCATTTTTGGGTGCAGATTTCCCACTCAGGAAGGCAGACAAGCCGATTGGTGAATACTCATCCCAAGGCCCCTTCTGAAGTTCAATTGCATAAGATTGGACTATTTGGAAAGCCAAAAGAGATGAGCCAAAAGGACATTGAGGAAGTTATTGTTGGTTTTAGAAAGGCGGCAAGAATCGCAAAAGCGGCTGGTTTTACGGGGGTACAGATCCATTCGGCCCATGGATACCTTCTCAGTCAATTTCTATCCCCTAGAACTAACCTACGCGAGGACAAATGGGGAGGAAGTTTGGAAAATCGGAGTCGCCTGCTTTTGCAGATTATCAGGGAAGTGAGAGCTGAAGTGGGGATTGATTTCCCTGTTTCTGTAAAGCTGAATTCTTCTGATTTTCAAAAGGGAGGATTTTCTGAGGAAGATTCCTTGCAGGTGGTCCGCCTTTTGGAGCAAGAAGGAATCGATCTTTTGGAGATTTCCGGAGGGACGTATGAAAATGTAGTTTTTTTGGTCGAAGAAGAAGATACCCGAAGGGAAAGCACAAAAAGAAGAGAGGCCTATTTCTTGAATTTTGCCGGCAAGGTTCGAGCAATCAGCCAGCTTCCGATTTTGATTACCGGAGGATTCCGAAGTTTTGACTTTTGCAATCAGGTGCTTGAAGCCGGTGAGGCCGACCTTATTGGGATGGCTAGGCCTTTTATCACCCATCTTGAAGGAATGGCGGCTTTTCTGGAAGGAAAGATTCCCGTGCTGGAAATACCCAAAATCCGGACAGGGATGAAGGCATTTGAGGATTCTGCGGAGGCTGGATATTATGCCAAACAATTGATTCGAATCGCGGAGGGAAAGGGGCTAAAGCAGAATATGGGACCAATAGAAGCCGCCTTTTTTATTCCTCTCCATGAATTCAAAAAAGGCCTGGAAAAGAAAAGCCGCTAGAAAATTTTTCCAGCGGCTTGGTTATATTTTGAATGAATGGGATTAGAACTTCACCACCGCTTCCACTTTCTGGCCGGATCTATCGATCACCACTTTGGTAGAATCACCTTTTTGGAAAGCGCTTAGGGCACGCATGTAGCTCATCATGTCATACACGGTAGAATCTCCCAATTGGACGACCACATCTCCTTTTTGCAATCCGGCCATTTGGGCAGGTTTGCCTTCGGAGACTCCGTCTACGCGCATGCCCTTACCGTCAAACATGTAGTCGGGCACCACACCCATAGACACAGTGAATCTTGGTGAATCGCTGGAGTCTTTGGTCTTGCTGAAAGCCAGTTTAGGTTCAGCGTCCAGCGAGGTAACCAAGCGGGAAATGTAGCGGACTACTTTCACCAAGCCTGCATAATTGATCTTGTCCGAGTCATCGCTTGGTTTGTGGTAATCCTCATGCTGTCCGGTAAAAAAGTGCAAAACGGGCAAGTCCTGCAGGTAAAAAGAGGTGTGATCGGATGGACCGACTCCGGATTCGGAAGTCACCAATTTCAAACCGTCTGCATTGATCTGATTGAGTACGGGCACAAAGCTAGGGCTGGTTCCTACGCCATTGATCGCTAGGGAATTGTCTTCTTTCAATCGGCCCACCATGTCCATGTTGATCATGTAATTGACCGTCTGGAGATCGATGGTTGGGTTTTTGACAAAATAATTGGAGCCCCAAAGGCCATTTTCCTCTCCGGAGAAAGCGATGAAAAGTACATTGCTTTTCAGCTCCTCGTGTTTCAGAATTTCTGCCAAAGCCAAGAGTGCAGCCGTGCCGGAAGCATTGTCATCTGCGCCGTTGTGGATAGCCGAATCGCCCCGATGAAGGGAGCCTTGTCCGCCCATGCCTAAATGGTCGAAATGTGCTCCGATTACGATGGTTTTGTCAGCTTTTTTGTCCAAAAATCCGATCACGTTTCTACCGGTAATCCCTTCCCCATCGGTTCCGATTACGGCTTCCTCGTGTGGATTGCTGGGTTTGGAAACAGTAAAAGGTTGGAAAAACCCTTCGGTACCTTTGGGCAGTAGTCCTGCTTTTTCGAATTCCTGAGCCAGATACTCTGCTGCTTTTTGCTCTCCCTCCGTGCCAATTGCTCTTCCTCCGAGATCATCTGCAGCCAGATAGACCACATCTTCCTTAAGGCTGATTTCCAGACCTTGATCTGTGGGAGGACTATCACAAGATGCGATGCAGATAGTAGCGGCTAGGATATAGCTGGATTTAAAAAGAATATTCTTCATGATTTTGTGGATTTAGTCCAAAGATAATAATTGGTATCTTCGGGCCTTAATTCTTTTACTTTCAAAGTTAAAAATGAAGAAACTCCTCTACTCATTGGCTTTCCTGGCGGTGGCCTGCTCACCCAAGACCGAAACTGTATCAGAACCTGAAGCCCGCTCGGCATCAGACTCTCTCCTCCTTCATCCTGAGGAGATGAAGTATCTCAAAAACATCAAGCAGCTGACCTTTGGGGGAAATAATGCTGAAGCCTATTGGTCTTTCAATGACTCTTTGCTGGTCTTTCAGTCTGATTTTGCAGGTTGGGGAAATGAGTGTGATCAGATGTTTTACCTCAACTGGCGTGAGGATGATTTGAAAAATAACCAACCTCAGCGAGTAAGTACCGGCTTGGGAAGGACCACTTGCTCCTATTTCCTTCCGGGAGATCAGACGATTGTCTATGCATCCACCCATTTGGTAGACCCGGCTTGTCCGCCTGTACCTGAGCGAAGAGCTGATGGCAAATACGTTTGGCCGATCTACGATTCCTTTGACATTTTCACCGCGGATTTGCAGGGAAATATCCTTTCCCAGCTTACCAATGAGCCGGGATACGATGCCGAAGCGACTGTTTCTCCAAAAGGAGACAAAATCGTATTTACCTCCATGCGAACAGGTGATTTGGAGCTCTACACCATGAATATCGACGGGACAGATGTGAAGCAGATTACTTCGGATTTGGGCTACGATGGCGGCGCGTTTTTCTCGCCGGATGGAAGCAAGCTGGTTTGGAGAGCTTCCAGACCTCAGACAGAGGAGGAAATCAAAGAATACCAGGATTTATTGAAAGAAGGTTTGGTGAAGCCAACCGATATGGAACTCTATGTGGCAAACGCCGACGGAACCGACATCCGGAAAATCACCAGCTTGGGTAAGGCAAACTGGGCTCCTTTTTTCCATCCTTCAGGAGAAAAGTTGATTTTCGCTTCCAATCATCAAACCGAGCGAGGTTTTCCTTTCAACCTGTTTATGATCAATCTGGACGGGACAGGCTTGACACGGATTACTCATGACGGCACATTCGATGCTTTTCCTGTCTTCTCCAATGATGGAAAATATTTGGTTTTTGCTTCCAACAGAAACAACGGGGGCACAAGGGATACCAACCTATTCGTAGCAGAATGGATTGGAGATTAATCCCAGTTTAAATCAGCATCAGAAACCGCCTTCGGGCGGTTTTTTTGGTTCAGGGCATATCCTTTTTTATCTTCTGCCTTCATTCACTGATTTTTTTCATCCATGAATATCAATAAGCGACTTATTCTTCCTCTTTTGACCACCGCAATCTTGCTTCTAGCAAAGTTTTATCTCCGCGAAGAAGCCCAAACTTGGACAGGTCTTTTTACCTATTTGTCTCCTATTAATACGGTTCTGATTATCATCGGAGTGGTATGGACTCTCCTCGTGGGGACAGGTATTGCAAAGCGGGAGTTTTTGAAAAATTATGCCATCAATCAGGAGGATAATCTCAAAGCACGAAAGGTCTATACCCAGCTGAATATCCTTCAGAAAGTGGCCAATTTCATCATTTTACTTTTTGGTATAGGCCTGATTTTGATCTCATTTGAATCGATCAGGCAGATTGGTGTGGGTTTGTTTGCGTCGGCAGGGGTGGCAGGGATCATCATCGGTTTTTCTGCGCAAAAAGCGATCGGAACCTTGATAGCCGGAATTCAGATTGCTTTTGCACAGCCTTTTCGACTGGATGATGCAGTAGTCGTGGAGGGAGAATGGGGTTGGATTGAGGAAATCAATCTGACCTATGTAGTAGTTCGGCTTTGGGATCAGCGAAGACTGGTTTTGCCCACCACCTATTTCTTGGAAAAACCCTTTCAAAATTGGACCCGGACTTCTGCGGATATTATCGGAAGTGTATTTATCTATACGGATTACACGGTATCTTTTGATGAAATGAGGAAGGAACTGGATAGAATTTTGGAGACTACGCCGCTTTGGGATAAGAAGGTCAAGGTCCTTCAAGTGACTGAAGCCAAGGAAAGGACAGTGGAGAGCCGGATTTTGGTTTCTGCCAAAAACTCCCCTACTGCTTGGGATCTCCGGGTATATGTACGGGAAAAAATGATCGAATTTCTTCAAAGAAATTATCCGGAAAGCCTTCCCAAAATGCGGGTAACCTTAGATCAGGTAAATAAATAACTCGCTATGCGCAAAAGGTTACTTGTAATCGTGTTGGCCACTTTTGCCCATTTGTCTTTTTCCCAAGAAGGGGAAAAAGAACCCCAGGCTTTCTCTTTTTCCGCTTTTTTGGACTTGTATTATGGCTATGATTTTAATGAGCCGATTTCAGAAAGACGACTTCCATTTCTTTACAACCACACCCGTCATCATCAGCCCGCGGTCAATCTTGTCTTAGTCAACGCAAGCTATGAATCCGGGCGATTTCGGGCCAACCTTGGGATTCAACAAGGTACTTATGTCTCCGATAATTACGCCAACGAACCCAAAGCCCTTCGTTGGATTCATCAGGCTAACCTGGGATATGCACTAGATCAGAAGCAGACTCTTTGGCTGGACGCAGGAGTACTTCCTTCTCATATTGGGTTTGAAAGTGCCGTTTCCAAAAATAACCTGACTTTGTCCCGATCCCTGATTGCTGAGAATAGCCCCTATTTTGAGACTGGATTCAAATTGGGATGGCAGGCAAATGAGCGATGGTATTTTGCCCTTCTTTACCTGAATGGATGGCAAAGAATCAAACCAATTCCCGGCAAAAACAAACCTTCCATTGGCACTCAAGCTACCTATACCCCTTCAGATCGCACGGTTTGGAACTGGAGTACTTTTCTGGGCACGGACCAAAACCTGGAAGTCGGCACGAATATTTTATTCAGCAATGTTTATGGGACTTTTTCAGTTGGGGAAAAGTGGAAACTGATAGCAGGCCTTGATGCGGGTCAGCGTACTAACCAAGATATGGCCAATCAAACCTGGTGGGGAGCGGCTTTCCTTGCCCAATACACCTTTTCTGAAAAATTCGCCTCAGCTCTACGGTTAGAACACTATAGTGATCCCTTCCAAGGGATTACGTTTTTGTATGGGCAAGTAGGCCTAGAGGCGAGTGGTGTCTCACTCAACCTGGATCAGAAAATCGGAAGTTGGGGTTTGCTAAGAATAGAGGGAAGGTATCTGGATTCTCCCCAATCATTCTATTTTAATTCAATTCAAGATGTCTCAAGCAACTTTTTTTTCTTGAGCTCTTTCTCTGTTTTTTTGAATTGAAATTTTGATTTTTTCTTAAACTAATCGTTTATTAGAAAGCGTATTTTCTTCTTTATCCAACTACCTGATGATTTATCATTTAATTCTTTGGCTTTTCTTATTTCAGAGTTCTCCTAGCTTGGAAAATAAAATCGGTACAGATATCATCTCTGGATACTTAGGTCCCAGTTCAACTAGGGATGTTTTTGTAGTTGAGGTGTTGGATACCCTCGGTTCCAGAATTTATCCAAGAATTCTAGATCCAAAGAATGAGTATGTCTACAAGGACTTAAATGAAATCGAAAGACGAATGGCATTGGACTTATTGAAATTTAAAGAGCCAATTTCTTTTGACAGAACCAGTCTTTTTCAAAATCAAGGATTGCAGATTTTGGAGGAAAGAAGAAAGGATGCTTACGAATACGGATGGTCCAGCATCAAGCTTTCCCGAATTTCAATAAGCGCTGACCATCAAACCGCCTGTTTGATTTTAGAATATCGATGCGGTTCAAAATGTGCATCAGGCCTCCTAATTTTTGCCCAATTAGAAGGTGATACTTGGAAAATTGCTAAAAGAAAACAGCTGTGGGAGTCCTAGCAAATCCTCAAAGATTCTCGATATTCTTCAGATACAATTCCGCCTGATCCAAAATCTCCTGCTTATTTCCCATTTTATCCCAAGTGCGATACATCATTCCAATACGGGGATTTTTCTCCAGCTTCTCCCGGTTTCTGGCATAAAAGTGCCAATAGAGTGAATTGAAAGGACAGGCTTTTTCTCCGACTTTTTCCTTGGAATCATAGGCGCAATGGTCGCAGTAATTTCCCTGTTTCTTAATGTAGTTTGCCGAGGAGACATAGGGTTTGGTTCCGACAATTCCCCCATCTGCAAACTGGCTCATTCCTCGGGTATTGGTGATTTCCACCCATTCGATAGCATCGATGTAGATACCCAAATACCACTGATCAATCTCATCGGGATGGATTCCGGCAAGCAGGGCAAAGTTTCCAGTGACCATGAGGCGCTGGATATGATGGGCATAAGCCAAGTCCAAGGATTGTCCGATGGATTCCTTTAGACAGTTCATCTTTGTCTTTCCGGTCCAGAACCAGTTAGGGAGCTTGCGGTCGTGATCAAAGAAGTTCAGCTCGGCAAACTCGGGCATTTTGGCCCAATAAATCCCTCGCATATACTCCCTCCATCCGATAATTTGTCGGATAAAACCTTCTACCTGAGCAATTGAGATTTGGTTTTGGTGGGCATGCCAATACTCCTCCACTTTTTGCACGACTTCCAAAGGAGAGAGCATTTTGGAGTTCATGGAAAAGCTCAGTCTGGAATGGAAAAGATAGGGATCCCAGGTAGTCAGGGCATCCTGATAGGCACCGAAATTGTGAAGGAGCTTTTCGCAAAAGTGGTCCAGTAGCTCCAGACTTTCCTCCCGGGATACTGGCCAGGGGAAATTCTCTTCATCCAAGGAACCTAGGGTTTTCACCCCGGCTTGGCGAATCATTTCCGCTATATCTTTTACGTTTTTGGGGTGGAGTAAGGGTTTTTTGAGCAGTTTTTTGTCTTTGAGCGCCTGTCTGTTTTCTTGGTCGTAATTCCATTGACCGGTGAGAGGTTCCTTACCATCCATGAGGATATCGTACTTCTTGCGCATCTCCCGGTAAAAGGTCTCCATGAGATAGGTCTTTTTCCCTTTGAAAAAGTCTTTAAGAAAATCCCGTGAAGTCAAAAAGTGCTCGGAATCCACGGCTTGAGTCTCTATGGACAATTTATCTCCCAAGTTCTTTAGCTGTTGATCCAATCGGTATTCATCCGGGAGTTGGTATTCGAAGCGGCTGTAATTCTCCTTTTCTACCAGAAGAGAAATTTGCTTTTCGAAACTCTGCTCGTTTTCCGGATTGTCTAGCTTGAAGTAAATCACCCGATGACCGGCTTTTTGGAGTTGTTCGGCAAAGGTTCTCATGGCCAAAAAGAAAGCGACCACTTTTTGGATATGATGCTGCACGTAGTCTGTCTCTTGCCTGACTTCCATCATCAGATAGGTAACTTCTGAGTCAGTTTTGGAAAACCAGGAATGCTGGGAGTTAAGCTGATCTCCAAGAATCAATCGTAGCGTTTTGGGCATAAAAAAAGGACTTTACCGAAGTAAAGCCCTTTGATGGGGTGATTGTTTTATGAATTAGTATTTGAAGCAAGGCATGGAGGACTTTCTGCCGGCACCTTTTGCGGAAGTGGCTAGGAAGCTATATCGGAGGCTGACTTCATGGGCTCCACCGGTATTGGCATTTCCCAAAGAGGATAAAGTAAAGTCGTGACTGTAGCCGATGCTAAGACCTGAGGAAACGGCGATGCCTACCAAAGCAATGATGGATTCGTGGGTAGTCTGATTAGCCTCAGAAACCGGGATTCCTCTGTACCAGACGCCTAGGACAAGAGGTTGTAGATTCACCTGAGTGCCCAAGTCTAATTGCTGGAATGGACCCTGGTTCTTGTAATTGAAAGCGAAAGTCAGCTCTCTGTTTCCTGTAGATCTATTTAGGAAATGTTTTGCTGATCCTCCAGAGAGATCGATTTTATATCCTCCATGAGCGGAAAATTTCATAGGGAGTTGGCTCAGTTCATTGTCAATAAATGAAATATTCGGCTGAGTAATATGGTGGGCAGAGAGTCCCAGCCATAGGTTGTCGTTATTGAACATCACTCCCACGCTATAATCTGCGAATTGGTGACGGAAATCCTCTCCCAGATTTTCTCCGGAGAAATCTCCGATAGCTCCAGTCTGGTCGTCGATTTGGCTTCCAAAGACCAAATTTCCAAAGTAGGCATCTCGATCCATGAAGCTAACTTGTCCGCCTACTCTCAGAAAGGATCGAAAACCCAATCTTGCCCGATAGGAGTAAGTTAGTCCGATTTCAGAGACACTTAGATTGGCCATGCTTTGTTCTGAGCGATTGAATATCAGCCCTACTCCACTTTTGGCACCGAAGAAGTAATGATCTACATGTGCAGAATAGGAAACGAAGCTTTGGTCCAGTCCTGGCCATTGGTTTCGGTAGTTGACACCAAAGCTAGTGCCTTCTGAGGCCCCGGTCATGGCCGGGTTGAGGTATAGCGGGTTGGCGTAAAACTGGGAGTACTGGATATCCTGCGCCTGAACCAAAGGGGTGATTAGGCAAAGGGACAGAATTGCGATCAGTGTAAAAGTTCTTTTCATAAACTTATCTGATTAGGGTGATTCCCCCTGAGCGGCTATGGGTGATTCCGCTGGAGGATAGGGTGTAGGTGATTCGATAGAGATAATTTCCCGGAGGGACTAACTGACCTCGATAGGTGCCATCCCAGCCGGTTGATTCAAGTGATTCGGTAACAAAGAGCTTTTCTCCCCAAGTATTGAATACTTCTAGGGTAAATGAAGAAACTCCTTTAAGCTTCGGTAAGAAGGTGTCGTTCAATCCATCCCCATTGGGTGAGAAGGCATTGGGGATGACGACCATTTCTTCAGGAGCATTGACCTGAATGGTGTTGGTCTCCACAGCTGTGCAGCCAAAGACATCATATCCAGTCAAGGTGACTTCGTAGGTTCCTTCTTTTTGGAAGATGTGGATTGGATTTTTTTCTGAAGAAGAGGTACCATCTCCAAATTCCCAAGTCCAGGATAGAATTTCAGGAGCGATTTCGCTTTCGAAGAGGATTTCTTCTTTGACTCGTACTTCCGGTTCACTGCTGATGGTAAGTTTTCGGTAGCCGAATTCGATTCTTGAACCGAGAGTTGTGCTCGTGGGGATTTCTACATTGGTTTCTGCAGTCGTTTTACAGCCCAAAGCATCTGTGATTTCTACCTTGAGTTTTCCGGATTCTTTAAAGGAAATTTCTCTTGAATTATCTGAGGATGACCAATTGATCTGATAGGGTTCCACTCCCCCTTCGATAGAAACCCAGGCCACTCCTGCCACACTTCCCTCCGCGCAATTCACTTCCAAAGCGGTTTCAATTTTTGCTCTTAGGGTTGGGTTTTGGTCGATAGTAAAGCTTACAGTCACCAAACAGCCCGAGTCATCCGAAATTTCTGCTGTATAGGTGCCAGAAGCTAAATCAGTCCTTTTTTCACCGCCTGTTTTGCCATCTGACCACTTGATTGAAATGTTGCCATTTGCACCTTTTATACCCAGCATGACCGATCCATCGGGTTGTCCAGAGCAGGAAACGGGCTTTTTCTCCAACACTTCTACCTGAAGTGTGGATGAATTTGAAAGGTTGAACTGCTTTTGAACTTCGCAGCCAGAGGCATCTGTCACAAGCACGGAATAAACCCCTGAAGTAAGGTCAGTCATCGCAGGGGAACTTGACCCAGTGTTCCATTTATAGATGTAAGGGCCTTTTCCTCCTTGGATTTGAAGCTCAATTTTTCCATCTGCATTTCCTTCACAAGAGGGCTGAGAGATGCTTTCCGAGATTGCAAGAGGACTAGGGGCGGAGATTTGATAGGATGCCTGTATTGAGCAACCTTTGGTGTCCTGTACCTGAACTTGGTAGATACCTGCCGCGAGATTTTCAAGGCTTGATGAAGTCGGTCCATGACTCCATTTGTATGTATATGGGCCTTGTCCCCCAGAGACGTTCAGGCTGATTTTTCCGGTTTGTTCAGAACTGCAGCTTGGATTTTGAATAGTCTCTGACAAGGTAAGTCCTTCTGAGGCGGCTTTTATTTCAAAGGAAATGCTGGTTTCGCAGTAGTATTTGTCTCCGACTGTAACTGTGTAGACTCCCGGAGCGAGATTGGATGCTTCCCATACATTCTTCAAGCCATTGCTCCAGGTGACATCGTATGGAGGGCTATCTGCTTCGTAATCATTGCGGCCGATTTTTACGCTGATTTTAGCATAGCCATCATTACCAGACCCGCAGGAGGCTTCTCTTTTTTCCACTGGATTTAAAAGGAGTGGAAAAGGAGGTTGAATGACAATACTTTTCTCGAGAGTTTTTCCATCCGCATCGGTGATCCAGACGGTATAGGTTCCAGCGTTGAGATTAGATCGGTTTTGAGTGGTTTCGTTGGTATTCCACTTGTACGAATAGGGAGGTCTGCCTCCATAGACATTGAGGATGATGTTTCCTTTTTCTGAATGGGAGCATAGCGCGAGTTTTCCGCTTACCTCTACTCCCATATCGGAATAATTGTGAATGCGCTCATTGGATCGATCAGGTAGATTAAATGCAAATTGAGAATAGGCAAAAGAGGAGATCCATGTCATCATCGACATGACTAAGAGCCTCTTAAGATTTGAACCTATTCGCCTTTTCATTGAATTTGTTTAGTGCTTTTATGCCCTATTTTCAATCCTTATTTGTGTTGTATAAAATATCTTTTGTGTATTTTATTTTTTAGAATAATATTTTTTGTAAATCGTATACGACAAAATGATATTCTACAAAACACTGCTTTTTTCTTAAATAGAGGGAAAAAATTTTTAAATGCAAGAGTTTTGGCAATGAGAATCCGGGGAGGCTCAGACTTGGAAAAGTGTAATTTTTCTTGAAAATGTATTATAAAATAAAAAACTGTTTTGAATCTGCTTTTTTGATTATATGAAATGAAAAAAGCCTGAAAATCAGGCTTTGAAAAAAATTTTAATTTTTTTTTAAGAGCGCATATTATTTCTTCATTTAATATCTAAAACAAGGAATTACTCTTGATTTTTGGTTTCTTGACTTAGGATCTCCCCAAAGAAAAGTATAACGGAGAGAGACTTCGTGAGCCCCCCCGCTGTTTTTCTGTCCCAATTTGGAGACTGTGACATCATAAGAATAGCCGATATCCAATCCAGTAGGTAGCGACACTCCAATCAGACCGATGATGGCTTCATTGTTTGGCAAATTATTTTTTGTAGGAAGTCCTCTATACCAAACGCCCAACACCAATGGTTCAAGAAAAAGCTGGGTTCCCAGGTCCAATTGATTGAAAGGGTCTTGCTGCTTGTAATTGAATGCAAAGGAAATACTTCTCTCTTGCCCGACATGGGTGAAATAATCTCTTCCTCCCGGGGCCAAATCGACTCTATACCCTCCTTGAAGAGATACCTTCATAGGAAGTACACTCGTTTGGTCATCTACAAAGGAGATATTCGGTTCGGTTAGGTGATGTGCAGAACCTCCTAGCCAGAACTTGTCATTGTAAAACATCCCACCAACGGCATAGTCAAAGAAGGAGTGTCTGCTGTCCAAAGGGATGCCGTTCAATTCATCCGTTATCCCTCCTACTGTACCATTGACAATGTCGATCATCGAACCAAAAACGAGGTCTGAGAAAAAAGCATCCCGCTGCATATAACTCACCTGACCACCGATTCGGAAAAAGAAGTTTTCACTGATTCGAAGTCTGTAGGAATAGCTGAGTCCGATTTCGTTGGTAGAGAGATTGGCGAGTGTTTCCTGATTTCCGTTGAAAATAAGGCCAATTCCGCTATTGTAGTCAAAAATGTAATGATCGATATAGGCAGAATAGGAATTAAAGCTATGATCCAATCCAGGCCATTGATTTCGATAGTTGACACCCACCCGTGTCAATTCACTTGCCCCCGTCAGGGCAGGATTAAGATAAAGAGGGGCGGCGTAGAACTGAGAGTATTGGACATCTTGTGAGAAGGTATTTCTCAAAGATGCAAAAAGCAAAAGCACAAAAAGAAGTAGTATTCTCCTCATTTACCTGATAAGTATAAATACGCCGGATTTTTGTTTTCTTTCTCCAGACCGAGAGGTGTATACCACACGGTAAACATAATTTCCATTTTGGGCATTTTGACCATTTACTTTTCCATCCCATCCTCTGTCCTCTAGAGTTTCAGATTGATAAATCAATTCTCCCCATGTTGAGAAAATATAGAACTCCATTGAGGCTATTCCTCTAAACTCAGGCTTGAAAAACTGATTTTTAGTTCCGTCAGGTGTGAAAGCATTTGGCACAATTACCAAATAATCATCTAGTACATTTATTACCTGCTGAGTTTGGGCTATACAGCCAATTTCATCTATGGTAGTAAGGGTAATCGTGTAGGTTCCTTTTTTCTCATAAATGTGTGTTGGGTTTTGTTGGTTGCTAGACCCTCCATCTCCAAAATCCCAATTCCAGATAATTATATTTCCTTCTGAGATATCAATAAAGTTGACAGGCTCTAAAATCTGTGCCTCTGAATTTGGAATGAAATTCCCGCCTCCTAAATCTGCTTCATATTCAAATCCAGGAATGAGTTCTGTATCCGTAATCAACACCAGAATTCGCTGGTTTTGAGACCAACAATTGGCACCTTTTAATGAGCTTTGAACCTGGTAGTTCCCACTTTGGTCTACTTGGGCAATTTCATCCAACCTCATCAGGGTGCCAGAAGGACTGTAGATCTGATAATCATAAATGGATGGATTGAATCCTTCTATGAACTTGGTCAAATCAACGGTTTCTTTGGGATCACAGACTATTGATGGATTGGACACCCTAAGGTTAGGAATAGGATTAACAGTAATTTCAACTGGCACAAGAGGAGTATCGCATACCTCAGGTCCGGAAATTCCGACATAATATACATAGGGCTCCTCTCTACCAATTAGACCCTCTATTGTCATAGTACCATCTCCGTTAATTTGGTAAGTCACTCCATTAGATGTTCCGGATGATATTTGGCCGGTTTTATCAGGATTGGTATACCAAGTAAAAATTGGATTGATACCTGTTTGTGAAGTTGATGCAGATACTGAGGCAATTTCTCCAGCGCACAATTCGTCGCCTTCTGCAAATAACGGAGTTGGAAGATTTTCTATTTCTATGTTTCCTGGAACTGAGACCCTGCATCCTCCAGAATCCAACACAGATAAAGTGTAATCACCTGATGGAAGGCCAGTTTTTGTAAATAGTCCACCTGCAAAAGATTCGGTAGAAAAGAGCTGCCCATTTCTAAGGATTTCCACTTGGTAATTTCCATATCCTCCTGATATATTCACACTAATCTGTCCATCGGGCAAATTGCAGGTTGCATCCTGCTTTTGATTCAAGGAAGCGGTCAAATCCGCACTTGGGCCTTCTACTATTATATTTGGGGTAGAAACAACACACCCGGAGCCACTCATCACATAACCGGTATATACACCGGGACTTACTGTAAACAATCCGCTATTCTGGAAATTTATTCCATCTAAAGAATAAGTAAATGATCCGTCACCTGCAGAGCCTTGAAGAGAAATAGTTCCTTGATCCCCAAAGCAAACTTCATTGGCTACTGAATAGGCTAGTACCGGGTTCCTATTGATAATTACGCTTACTTCTTTTACATCACCCGGACAGGAGGTTCCACCTGTAATTATCACAAAATAAGTTTGAGGAGAATCTGTATAGTCCAAACCTGAAACGGTCATTTCCCCCGATGAAGAAATTTGGAAAGTATGACCATTTGCATCGGGGGTATTTGATGATATGATGGGCACCGTTAAGTTTTGGTCTTTGTACCATTCAAAGGTCGCCCCAGAAGGTGCAGGAGAGGCATTTGGTGTAAAAACTGCCACTTCCCCTTCACAGATTTCGGAGTCTTGCACCTCAATTAGAGTTGGGCCGTAGACCAATGTTTGTGTATCAGAGACTACGCTACAACCCTCTGCATCAGTTATTCTCAAATAATAATCTCCCGGAGCTAAGTTATTGATGGTCACCTCTGGCCCATCTTCCGTCCTTGTATCCAATAGATTTCCGTTGAAAAATATTTGAATTTGATAGGGAGCCCAACCTCCTGTGATCTGAGTTCTTATTACCCCTATATCTGCACCACATCCCGGATCTGTTTTGACCAATGGAGCTACATCCAGAGGAAGGTCCGGTTGGATTACTTCTACTGTAAAGGATTGAAGGCAAAATCCTTCATTTGAAACTTGAATCGTATAGCTACCCGCCGCAAAAGTTAAGTTTTCAAGATCAAGTTCTGCAATAGGACTTGCTCCATTGACTGAATAAAGGAATTTTGAACTTCCTCCTGAGTCTACAAGGATTTTACCATCATTTCCACCAAAACAGCTTACAGGTTCTGTAATGAAAACAGGATTTGGAATTGCCCTCACCAAAGCTTCAACTGGAACCATTTCGTCGGTGCATTCCACATTCAAATAATACACATAAGGATTGTCTTGACCTGAAAGTCCAACAATTGTTAATTCCCCACTTACAGGGTCAAGGGTATATTCAACACCTGGATTTGAAGGATCAGAACCAGGCAACACTTCTTCGGTCTTAGAAGAATCCTTATACCATCTGAAGGAGGTTGGGGCAGAGCCTGAAACTGTATTTACAGGAACCAGGCTTACAGTTTCACCTTCACAAATTTCAACATCCGGAATCACATAGACTGGGTCTGGCATTTCCTCGATGGTAAAGTCAAAACTTGCGACGCAGCCTTTATCATCAGTAATGATCAGGTAATAAATGTCTTCAAATAGATTCTGTGCTCCTGTAATACTTCCAGGAATAATAGGACCTGAGATAGAACCTCTTCTCCATTCTACAGAATAATTTCCCCAACCACCAGAGATTATCAAATTGGCCACTTCGCCGTTATCCAAGCCGCAGGAGCTTCTTATCAGATCAGGGTTGTTGATAGAAATCGGAGCATTTGGCCCATTGACACGTCCGGTTGTTTGAAAAGTACATCCATTTGACCCGGTACTGCGGACTTCAATAGAATAATCTCCGGGGGTTAAGTCCGTAAATACATTTGTCGGCACAAAAGGACCATTGTTGATGCTGTATTCAAAATTTCCATCTGCACCCGTGGCTAAAACGGTAATTGAACCATTATCGGAATCAAAACAGATTTCATCGGTAATCTGAAGGTCGGCTGTGATTGGTTCCAATACTTCTACTCTTCCAAAGAACGGAGGGTTAGGACAATAGCCCGGGCCTGTGGCTACAAGGTAGTAGGTATAGTTTCCAGGCTGTAATCCTTCGATTTCCAATTGCATGGTCGAAGCATTAATGGTATAAACAATACCATTTACATCTGGAGTAGGACTTGAAATGATTTCTTCAGTAGCTCCAGAGTCTTTGTACCATTTCAGGGATGGATTACCAGTTGTGGCGACTATTGGAATCAGAGTTGCTATGTCTCCTTCGCAAATTTGATCCTCCATAGGATCTACAGTAATAGGGATACCTGTATTGTTGATCAGGCTTTCTAAAATAATATGGGGACATCCATTGGCATCAGTAAGGGTGATTTCATAATCTCCCGGAGCCAAATTTTCAATTTGATAAGGGGAAGTCACATCCGTTTCGGAAATCAGGTTGCTTCCATTTCTTGAAATGGTTAAGGCGTAAGGACCTACACCTCCGGCAAACTCAAACCTCATCAATCCGTTGGCCAACCCGCAAGCAGGGTCAATTTTTTCTTCAGTAGTAAAGGATACTTCAGGTGCTTGACTGATATTAAGGCTGTCCAGTGATGTCACACATCCTGTGAGTGTGTTCTGGACCAAAACTGAATAGGTTCCTGCTGACAATCCCGAGAAAATAGGGCCTTGCCAGGTGTTCCCCCCATCTAGACTGTATTGATAATTAGCCCCTTCTGCTGGATCGACGGGAGTAAACTCAATGCTTCCTGTATTTTCACCGAAACAGGCTACATCAGTGATTACAGGGGTATTCAATTTAGGCTCTGGATTAACAGTCACAGAAGCAGTGAGAGGATCATTTGAGCATAAGTTGTCACCAGAAATGACAACCGAATATTGGTAAGGCTGCGAGTTTTCAGGCAAACCTGAAATAGAAAGGTCGCCCGTAATATTGTCGACTGAATAGGTGATTCCACTGAATGTTCCTGAGGTGATTGGACTACCTGATTCATCAAACCAATTGTAGACCAAGTTTGAGGCATTACTGAGTTCAATGGTTTGAACGCTAAGGAAGGCGGTTTCACCAAAGCAAACTATATCATCATTTGCATCGAATTCAGGAATTGGAATAGCATTAAATGCAGCCGTATTGACAGTAAAGTTGCATGAGTTGGAATCAATGACCTCAATAATGTGAGTAGGGGCCTCGTTAAGCCCGCCTATCGTATAAGTTCCATTTGCCAGTTGGGGACTAATAGAACCCCCATTCAGGGTGAAAGTGTATGGAGGTGTACCTCCGGCAACCTCAAATGATACCTCTCCATTTTCCAACCCACAGCTTGGATTAGTCTGAGAGATTAGGGTTATCCCCAGAGGGGCTGCAGGGCCAAGAATTGTAAAATCCTGCTCACCGATACAGTTTGAACCAGCGTTTACAAAAACGGTGTAATCACCAGGTAGTAAATTTGAGAAGGAATTGGAAGCCTGAAAGTTTATTCCGTCCAAACTATATGTTTTTGAAGGAAAGCCCCCCACTGCGTTTACCGTAACACTTCCTGTACCAGCTCTGCACAAATCATCATTTTGAACCAATGAAATGCTTAAAGGAGGCAGTACAAGGACTTGGACTCTTTTTAAATTGCCTACTGGAGTTGCGCAAAGATTTTGAGATGGATCAGCCTCTACTTCGACAAAGAACTCGTAGGGAGTACCGTTTTGAGGAAGGCCAGTGATGGTTAACACCCCCGGTGCAGCAATTTGATAGGAAATAGGACCCTCGGTCAGGCCATTTGTGATCGGTTGGGTTTTGTTGTTATCCTTCCACCAAATAAATCTTGGATTATTCGCATCCGTTGGGTCTTCAAGCTCAGGCACGAAAGTAACGGGAGTGCCGAAACATACTTCTTGGTCATCCAAAATCACTTCAACTGGAGTACCTCGCACATCGATAACATCAAACTCAAACACATCATCGCAGGCAGAATTTGTGGCGGGATTATTAACAGTTAGGAAATATTTACCCAGATTGATACCATTCACGCCAACAGTAGCCTCAATGTAATTTCCAACCACTGTTTCGGACAAAGGGTATGGGCCTGGAATTACATTTCCGTTGGCATCTGTCCAGGTGAATGTATATCCCGGGATTAAGTCTTTAAGAATCACATTGGAAATAGACCCATCATTTTGTCCATTACAAGTAGGCCCGATTATGGATCCACTACCGTCGATTTTGGGAATTGGATTGATTGTGACATTAATTGGTTTTGGAGCAGAGATTTGCCCAAAATTGTCAGTCACAGTATACCAAACTGTTGTAGTTCCAGATACACCTAGGAAAGATTTAAATTTTATTTTGGGGACTTCTACTCCATTTTCTAAAAAAATAAAGGCTTCAAATTCACCTAAAGTTGTTGCTTCTGTAAGTCTTTCTTGTTTACAAACTTCTATTTGACAAATTCCGGACTCGCAATTTTGCACATTAATAATTTGATCCAATTGGTTTTGAACTGATAACGCCTCTAGCTCAGATTGATAAAGTTGAATACATTGGATTTGAGCACCAAGATTGTTTAAATCAACATCTAATTCAAAAAATTCCTCTTCTCCAACACATGCACTTGCATTTAATTCATTTGTTACAGGTTTAGTTAGTTGGTTTTCATTGGAAACCTGAACAGTTACATTTCGGATTTCTTGAAAAGCTTGCTTAGAGCCTGTTGCTCCTGCAAAACCCAATTTAAATGTAGATGGTACTTGTTGAGAAGGGTTGAAAGTAGTATTCAAAATTGGGATAAGCTGGGGGCCAGAAACGCCATTATTGACCAGCATATCTACATCGATGAGAAATCCTGCCGAAGGATTTAATGGATCAATGGGTTTAAAATCGATAAAAACTTTCCTATATCCTTCTAAATTACAGTCTTCAACCCTTCCGTTCGAGCTAAGCTTAAACATTGGGGAAACAAAATAGTCTGGTGTTTTTGGTAAGCTCCCTGTTCCTAGAGTCACATCAGGAAGAGCCGAAGCATCATCATGGGTGACTTTTCCCGTAACAAAGCCATAACTGTTGAAAGGAGCAGGATATAAGCCTGTAAACGGGTATGTTTTAGGCATACCGTTTCTTCTCTCTTCTCCTGGTTGAATTATTTGCGGTCCCCTTACAATAACACTATTTGGATATCGTGGTTGAACGATACCTCCATGACTCGCATAATAGTCATTTGGCCTTAAAAAGCCCCCGTATCTCCTTTCATATTCATTCCCAAATTTACCCCATACGTCAAAACCAATTCCCAAATACCCTCCCAATAAACCTCCAAAACCATTTGTGTTTTCAGGATTAAATAAAGGAGGACTTGACGTGTAATCTGTAAAACTTCCACCCGAAAAGCCATGAGCTGAATAACCCAAGGATCCTCCAAGTCCACCAATCCTAAAATCCGAAGCAGGGATATTTCCATCATAAAGGAAAAAACTTATCCCATCACCTGGTTCTAATGGATTTACTGGATTGTAAATAAAATATTCAAAAGATACTTTAATTCCATAGGTAGAAGAAAAAGGAAGGTCAATAAATGAATAGCCAAGTTGGCCAGAGGTGGTTAAGTTGGTTAATTGAAGTACTCCATTATTTTGACCAGAAGAAGCTGTTAGTTGCGCCGCTCCACCAACTTTTGTGTTTGGTCTTTCTATTTCAGTTCCGGTAAATGGCTCGCAATAAGGAAATCCTTGTCTTATAGGCTGAATCTCCACCCCATTTTGATTGACATTTTGAATTCGGGCAATTCTTCTTTCTAAAGTATCTAGTTTTGCCTTGGTTTTAGATTCCCAAATGGAAATATTCAAATTAGACGATTGAATAATTAGCCCATAAGAATCTAAAAGGGCCAAAAAGAAGCCCAAAAAAGTAAATAGAAATAAATATGTTTTCCAATTCTTCATTAAATCTTCTCCCACCAATCGTTATCTTCTTAAAGGTACGCATTTTCGCTCCCGATAAGATTCTCAGGTTTAATTCTTAAGATGATACTAGGGCTTAGGATTGGGTGAGCAATCGGTCCCGGTTAGTCGTCGTACCTGAGTATCGAATTGTAACCGAGACATTTTTAAACTCGGTTCAATAATTATACCAAAGGAGCCATTTAGGCTCCTCGGAATTTAAATTTCTATCAAGACCTGATTTCTGGTCAGATCTTCAAATTCCTCCCGCTTCCGGATAAGGTGTGCTTTTCCTTTCCAAACCAACACTTCTGCCGGTCTCAGCCGACTATTGTAATTGGAAGCCATGCTATAACCATAGGCTCCCGCGTTTTTAATTACCAATAGATCATTGGGTCTAATTTCTGGAAGCTGCCTGTGTGCAGCGAGAGTATCTGTCTCACAGATGTAGCCTACGATATGGTATTTTTCTTTTTTCCCATCAGGGTTGCTGAGATTGTAAATATCATGATAGGCCTCATACATCATAGGACGAATCAGGTGATTCAGCCCGGAGTCTACTCCGGCAAAAGTGATGGTGGGAGCGCTTTTTACCACTGCAGTTTTTACCAGTAAAATTCCCGCCTCACTTACCAAGAATTTCCCGGGTTCTATCCAAAGCTCTAAGGAGCGCCCATATTTTTGGCAAAATTCCTCAAATGCTTTGCTCACGATCCTTCCCACTTCCAACACATCCGTGGAAGGATCGCCTTCCTTGTAGGCTACTTTGAATCCCCCTCCAAAATCCAAAAACTTCAGCTCGGGAAACTGCATCGCTGCTTCAAAAAGGACATTTCCCCCTCTCAAAAACACCTCTGCATCATAAATATCAGAACCAGTATGGACATGAAGCCCCCAGATTTTTATCCCAAATTCTTGGACCGTTTCCAATATTTCAGGGAGCAAATCGATGGAGATACCAAACTTACTTTCGATATGACCCACAGAGATCTTGTGATTTCCTCCGGCCATGATGTGAGGATTGATCCGGATACAAGCTGGCACTGTTCCCCCATACGTTTTTCCAAATTCCCGAATCAAAGGAATACTGTCCAAATTGACCATTACTCCCAGATCTACCGCCTCTCTGATCTCCTCAAAAGGCACTCCACTTGGGGTGTACATGATCTCAGGAGCCTCAAATCCTGCCATCATACCCAGCTTGACTTCCTCGATAGAGACCGCATCTATTCCAGCTCCTGCATTTTTGATCAGCTTTAAGACCGATAGGTTGGAAAGGGCTTTCGTGGCATACTTGATCTTGAAGGGCACACTGCTGAATGCCTTCTGCAAAGTTTCGATCTGATCTACGATCTTTTCACCGTCATAGACATACACCGGAGTGCCAAATTCATGGGCTATGGATTCAAGAGAGACTCCCTGGATTTGTTGTGGGTTTTGCATGGGAATAAATTTCACAAAGAAGGCACAAAGGTACCCATTAGAAGCTGAAAACGGAACCCAAGTCCAATCTCCTTCCTCGTTTTGAAAAGTCTTTTTACCATTTCAACTTTTATCCTTGCGTTAAAACATGTTAACCAATTAAAGCCCCTAGTCATAAGGACTAAATTTGTACCATGTCTAAACGAAGTATCACCCTGATCATTGTATTGATGTCCATGGCCAGCTTTGGTCTGATGGGCTTCCAATATTACTGGGTGAGAAACGCCATCCGGATCAATCAGGAGCGCTTTGACCAAAATGTTCTTCAGGCACTTTCCGGTACCATCGAGGAGTTGGAAAAGGGAGAAGCCAGCGGAGTGATTCTCAGTCAGCTGATTCGGGATTCTGCACTTCAGGAGTCTCTTTTCAAAAAGATTGACCCCATCGATCTCCAACAAATCCGCACTTCACCCAATTACTCCCGGCCTTCGGTGGTGGACACCATGCTTGCAGGCGCTATGCCGCAAGTCAGTCCTACTTTCCGAAGAATACTCATGACTCGGGGACTGGACATCACGGTTTTGTCTGAGCTAGAAAACTTTTTTACCTACATGACTCCAGAAATTGCTTCCACTATTTTCACTCCAGATGAAATGCAGGTTTTATTGGAGGAAAAAGAAAGGCAGCTTGCTTTTTTGAATAATCAGACGGTCTTTTATTCCAGAAGTCAGACTTTTACACAAGTACCCGAAGTCATCACAGAGGTAAATATCTCTGAAGATGTGCTGGACAAAATAAAAAGGACCAACTTAAAGATTGATCTCCTGAACAAAGCCTACGCCGAGTTGGCTGAAGGACAGCAGGCTATTTTAGATCGCTTGGATACTGCAGAGGTAAGAAAACTCCTCAAAAATCAATTGTCCATAAAAGGGATTGGTGAAGAGTTTGAATTGGGACTGACTGGAGATAAAGGAAATCTGATTCCCATTGGCAAAGTGAATGACCCCAAAGTGGTGCTTCAGTCAGGGGTGCAGGCTAAGCTTTTTCCAAATGATATTCTGGGTCGTGACAATTACCTGCACATCTACTTTCCGGAGAAAAATACCCACGTCATCCGTCAGGTTTGGCTTCCGATTTCCAGTTCAGTGGTGTTTATTTTGGTCATCATTTTATGTTTCGTCTATGCCATTAAAGTCATTTTGAGACAAAAAGCACTGTCAGACACCAAAAATGATTTTATCAACAACATGACCCATGAGTTTAAAACTCCTTTGGCTACAGTAAGTCTTGCCGTAGAGGCACTTCAGGACCCGGAGCTCTCCAATCAAGATACCTTCCGAAGCCGATACTTGGGAATAATCAAGGATGAAAACAAAAGGCTAGTCTCACAAGTGGAAAAAGTCTTGCAAGCGGCCGCCTTGGAAAAAGGAGATTTCAAGCTCAAAATCGAGCCTATTGATCTCTCTGAGCTGCTTCAAAGTACCATTGACCACATTAGCCTGCAAGTAGAAAAGAAAGGCGGAAAGATCGAGCTAAAGGACAATCTCAAGAACCCAATTTTGGAAGGAGATGCTTTCCATTTGACTCATATTTTCAACAATCTGCTCGACAATGCCAACAAGTATTCCAGTGAATCTCCTAGGGTGTCTGTAGAAGCCAAGGAAGACGGAGATCAGATTTTGGTAATTATTAAAGACAATGGAATTGGGATGACTAAAGAAGCCCAAAAGAAGATTTTTGATAAATTTTACCGGGTTCCTACCGGAAATGTACATGACGTGAAGGGCTTTGGCTTGGGGTTATCTTATGTTAAAACGATGCTGGAAGCACATCACGGCGGGATTTTTGTACAATCTGAACCCGGAAAAGGAAGTACTTTCACGATAAACCTACCCAAAAGACAATGAGCAAAGCCAAGCTATTAGTAGTCGAAGACGATCCCAACCTGGGAGATATTCTTCAGGAATACCTTCAGATGAAAGGGTACGATACCACCCTCTGCCGAGATGGAGAGGAAGGCTGGAATAAATTCAAGAAGGACAAATACGATCTTTGTCTTTTGGACATCATGATGCCAAAAAAAGACGGGTTTACCCTAGCCAAAGAAATCAAAAAAGTGCAGGAAAATCTTCCCATCCTTTTTCTCACTGCCAAAAACCAAAAAGACGATATCATCGAAGGGCTCAAAATCGGTGCAGATGATTACCTCACTAAGCCCTTCAGCATGGAGGAGCTCCTGTTGAGAATCACTGCGATTCTCCGCAGAACCCAAAAGTCCACCGAGGTAGCACCATTGAAAACCTATACTTTCGGTGATTTCATCCTGCACTATGATGAGCAGTTTATAGAAGGTCCTTCTGGGAAACACAAATTGACCTCCAAAGAGAATGAGCTGATTCGTCTCCTTGCCTCTGAGATCAATAAATTAGTCAACCGAAGTCATGCTCTGAAGCAGATTTGGGGTGATGACAGCTACTTCAATGCCCGCTCGATGGACGTATATCTCAGCAAAATCCGAAAAATCCTGAAAGATGATCCCAAAGTCCAGATTATCACCGTGCACGGGGAAGGATTTAAGCTGATAGTGGGAGAAGGATAATTTAGACGCTAGACATTAGACACAAGAAGTAAGACTTCTCTTGTTGTTTCCAAAAAGCCCTGAATTGAATCAATTCGGGGTTTTTTATTAGAGAAAATTGATATCGGAACTGATGTGAAAAAAATCACTTCCAATCTTTCATACCTCCTAACTACCGAACATCATACCAACTCCGCACCAATTCCCGGTCCTTCGGGAAAAGTCACTTTCTCTGGAGTAATTGTCACTCCCTTAGCGGGGTCTTTGGCCAAAAGCATCGCTCCATCCATATCCACATAATCCAAAAGTGGAGCAATATGGGCGATGGCGGTGATTCCCACAGAAGATTCAGTCATGCAGCCGACCATGGTTTTCATGCCCAAAGATTTAGCTTCATGGATCATCCTCAACCCCGGGGTAATCCCTCCTGCTTTGACCAATTTCACATTGATTGCATGGAAAAGTCCATGACATTTCTTGACGTCACTTTCTACAATGCAGCTTTCGTCAGCCATCACCGGAAGTTTGGAGTGTTTGAATACTTCCTTCATTCCCTCCAGATCGTCTTTTCCCAGCGGTTGTTCCATAAATTCTACTCCGAGTTGGGCTAGTTCTTCAGAATAACGAATCGCTTGATCCGCAGTCCATGCACAGTTGGCATCGATACGGAAAACCGCATTTGTATGCTTTCGAAGTTCCTTTACAATCTCCAAATCCCGATCAGTGCCCAGCTTGATTTTATAGATCGGCCAATCCACTTCCTTCATTTTGGCTACCATTTTTTCAATGGTGTCAATACCGATGGTGAAATTGGTCAAAGGGATGTTTTTAGGATCAAGGCCAAGGTATTCGTAGAGTTTTTTCCCCTGCTTTTTAGCAAACCAATCCCATGCTGCCAGATCCAAGGCACATTGGGCAAAAGGATTATCCTTAAAAATCTCTTTGCCTAGCTCCCAAAGCTCTTCCGGTGTTTTCCATTTTCCACCTTCTACCAAAGGTCTCGCCACTTCCAGGCAGGCACTCATGTTTTCGATAGTCATCCCGTAAAAAGGATTGGTGGTGGATTCTCCCATTCCATAAAATCCCTCTCCCTCAAGCTTGACAATCAAGGTATCCTGCACGTCTCGACTTTGATGGGCGATGGTAAATGTGTGCTTTAGTGGTAGGTCAAAAACTTGGTAGCTTAACTTCATGGTGGGATTTTTGAGTTTGGGCAAAAATAAACCAATTTATTTCTCCCGAATGCCTAGTTTTAATCCTAGAAGAAAGAAAAACTCCCATTTATGAAGAATTTAAGATCCTTTTTGTCCACACTCTTTTTGATGAGCATATCTCTGACGGTTTTCTCTCAAATCTCCTATGAGCGAATTCCTCTAGAGAAAATGGAGGCCGCTTTTGAGCAATATAAGGAGCCTGCAATCACTCACCGGAGGTTCAAGCATGCCGATCTTCAGCCTTTGATCCAAAAGCATTCGAAAGTATTTCAGGTGGAAAAACTGGGAGAGTCTGTGGAGGGCAAAAGCATCTCCTCCATGAAGTGGGGGGCTGGTCAAAGTAAAGTGATGCTTTGGTCCCAAATGCACGGAAATGAAAGCACCGCGACGATGGCGCTTTTCGATCTGTTTAATTTTTTGGAAGGAAGTGGCGATGGTTTCGATGATCTGAGAATGCTTCTAAAAAGCCAACTTTCCCTGAAATTTATCCCCATGATCAATCCCGATGGAGCAGACGCGTTCAAGCGGAGAAATTCCTTGGACATTGACCTGAATCGGGATGCCATTTCTCAGATTTCTCCCGAGGCCGTGATTTTGAAGTCTGCCAGGGATGATTTTGAGCCGGAATTTGGATTCAATCTCCATGATCAGCAGGTGTATTACAATGTGGTCAATACGCCCAAACAAGCTACTATCTCACTTTTGGCGCCTGCTTACAATTATGAAACGGAAATCAACGACGTGCGCGAACGAGCCATGCAGACCATTGCAGGAATGAATGAACTGCTTCAGCAAATTATCCCGGGTGGGGTGGGAAAATACGATGATGCCTTTGAACCCAGAGCGTTTGGGGACAATATCCAAAAATGGGGAACCAGCACTATCCTGATCGAATCAGGTGGCTATGTCGGTGATCCGGAGAAGCAGGTAATCCGCAAGATCAACTTCATGATTATCCTCAATGCGCTGCATCAAATTGCCACCAAAGGGTACGAAAAATATACCACCGAGCAGTATTTTGCCATCCCGGATAATGGCCTGCAATTGGTGGATTTGAAAATCAATGAGATGCTGGTTTCAGTCAATGGAACCCAATATCCTATTGACTTGGTGGTTCGCAGAAGAGAGTCTGAAGCCAATGGTTCCTATTTCGTTTCCGGAGCGATTGACGATTTGGGAGATATGCAGGTCTATTTTGGGTTTGAGGAGTTGGACGCCACAGGAATGGAGTATGTAGAAGGGAAAGTTTACTCTACCCCTTTCGAATCAATTAATGAGATTTCAGAGGAGAAAGCCCTAGAACTTCTGCGGCAGGGATTTATGGCGGTAAAAGTCAAAAACGGAGCAGCCAGAGAATTACATACCTTGCCTATCCAAGTCTTAAAATCAACGGAGAAACTTTCCGGAGGATGGACGACAAGTTCGGCACCCAATTTCTTTTTGGGAAAAGAGGGAAAGCTAATCTATGCAGTGATCAATGGATATTTGATTGACCTGGAAAACCCAAAATCCCAGCTTTTCAAGAATAGAATTTTATAAGTGTTAATTCTGGTAAAAAGCCCTGAAAACCCGTCGATTAGGCGGGTTTTTTGTGTTTCGATCCTAATCAGAATTCCTTATCTTCAAGAGTAAATATTTGAAAAAATGAAAAACAATACCTCAGCGATCGTCTTTGCCATCGCTATTGTCATTGCAGCCTTTGTCTTGGGCAATGCTGTGATCAACCGGAATCGCCCTCAAGGGACAGTCAATGTCACGGGCTTGGGTGAGCAGAATTTTACCTCAGACTTGATCGTTTGGGAAGGTAATTTTACCCGAGAGAGCAGAGACCTGCAGTCGGCCTATTCCAGCTTGGAAAAGGATAGGAGCGCGGTCACACAATACCTCAAATCCAAAGGAATACCTGAAGATCAATTGGTGTTCAATGCCGTTTCAACCAATCCTCTGTATCAGCAAAATTACTCTGACGACGGCCGCTATTTGGGACAGACTTTCACCGGATATCAGCTGAGCCAAACCTTGGTTATTGAATCCAAAGACGTCGAAAAAGTGGAAAAAATCAGCCGCGAAATCACTGAATTACTGAATCAGGGGATCACTTTCTATTCTCAGCCTCCCCGATACTACTACACGCAGTTGGAGTCTCTCAAGCTGGAAATGGTCGCCAAAGCCACCGAAGACGGAAGAATCCGCGCCGAGCGGATTGCCGAAAATTCCAAAGCCAAACTCGGAGACTTGATCACAGCCAACATGGGCGTATTTCAGATCACTGGACAAAATTCGGGAGAGGACTACTCTTGGGGAGGAGCATTTAATACCTCTTCCAAAAACAAAACCGCTTCAATTACCATGAAATTGGTTTTTGAGGTGGAATAGTTACCGATTTGGGAACTTTTGTTGTAAATTTATTTTTTCAATGAGAATTATTGCGAAAAAAACTCTTCGTGAGTTTTGGGAAATTCAATCTGATTCCGAACAACCTTTAAAATCTTGGTTTCGGGAGATGGAGCTAGGTAATTGGGCTACTTTCAATGAATTGAAAATAGATTTTCCTTCAGCTAGTATCCTTAAGGAAAACAGAGTGGTATTTAACATTAAAGGAAATCATTATCGATTGATTGTAAAGTTCAATCTAGAGTACCAGACAGGATGGATAAGATTCATCGGTACCCATGCTGAATACGATAAAGTCAATGCAAATTCTATCTAAAATGAAACCGATCCATTCAGAGGCAGAATATCAAATGGCTCTCCAGCGGGCGGAAGAGCTATTTGACTCAAAAAAAGGAACACCGGAGGGAGATGATTTGGAAGTTCTTTTGATTTTGATTGAAAAATATGAAAAAGATAATTTTCCGATTGATCTACCTGATCCGATAGAAGCGATTAAGTTTAGAATGGAGCAACTTCAGTTAAAACCAAAGGATTTAGAAGATTTGATAGGATACAAAAGTCGAGTAAGTGAAATTCTAAATCGGAAGCGAAAATTGACCTTGGATATGATTCGAAAGCTTCATTCTAATCTCAATATTCCCACGGATGTACTTGTTCAGGAATATTTATTGGAAAATTGAAAAAGGAAACAAACCTTCATTCCAGAAATCTCCATCAAAGGAGGTACGATCTTGAAGCTCTTTCAGCTGCCCTTCCGGAGTTAAAAAATTTCATTTTTACAAATGAATTCGGTGCACAAACCCTTGACTTTTCCAATCCAAAAGCGGTAAAACTGCTTAATTATGCCCTTCTTAAGCAATTTTACGGAATTGGGTTTTGGGATATTCCGAATGGATTTCTCTGCCCTCCTATTCCGGGCAGGGCTGATTATATCCACTATTTGGCCGATCTATTAGCTCTTTCCAATGCTGGAAAAATCCCGTCGGGTCCCAAAATCCGGGTTCTAGATGTGGGTACAGGAGCCAATCTGATTTATCCAATTCTGGGTAATTCTATTTACGGTTGGAGTTTTATCGGTTCGGAGCTTAACCCCAAAGCAGTACAGGCTGCACAGAAAATCATCGATAAAAATCCAACTCTGCAAGACAAAATTGCCATTCGAAAACAGTCAGATTCTTCTAAGATTTTTTCCAATATCATTCAGCCGGGAGAATATTTTGATCTTACACTTTGTAATCCTCCCTTCCACGAGTCGGCTGAAGCAGCGCAAGAAGGCAGTCGAAGAAAAGTAAGAAACCTGACAGGAAAAGCAGTTTCTAAGGCTTCACTGAATTTTGGAGGGCAAGCTGAAGAACTATGGACAGAGGGCGGAGAATTACTATTTATCCAAAACATGATCCGTGAAAGTGTGAAGTTTAAAAATCAGGTGTTCTGGTTTACAACCTTGGTCTCCAAATCGGAGAATCTTCCAAAGATTTTGAAAGCACTTTCTATTGTAGGTATTAGGGCAAAAAAGGTCGAGGAAATGGCCCAAGGGAATAAAATAAGCCGGTTTGTGGCTTGGACTTTTTTGGACGACAAGCAACAAAAGGCATGGGTTGATTTTCGTTGGAAATAAAAAAAGCAGGACGAGCCTGCTATTCATGTTTCTAATAGGTAAACCTTATGCATTCAAGGTATATTCTGAGCTGATTTCCATATTCAGCGCCTTGGAAATCGGGCAATTGGCTTCAGCATCTTTTACCTGCTTTGCAAATTCTTCCTCAGAAATTCCTTCTACTTCAGCCTTGATGACTAAGTGAGATTTTTTCAAAGTACCCTCTTCAAAAGTGATTTTGGAGGTTACATCCAGAGATTTGGGAGGGAAATTTACTCCGCTAAGGTTGAAGCTGAGCTTCATGGCAAAGCAGCCAGCGTGAGCTGCTGCTACCAGTTCTTCTGGATTGGTCCCTACTCCGTCTTCAAATCGGGTGTTGAAAGAATATTGAGTGTCTTTTAGGACAGTACTGTCGGTGGTCAAGTGGCCGGAACCTTCTTTGCCACTTCCTTTCCATACGGCGGTTGCTTTTCTGATCATGGGATTAAAGAGTTTTATGGTGAAAAGATACAGAGTAAAGGAAATTTTGAGGGTTAAAGTTTCATGAAAATGAATTTCCCACAGATGCTCACATATAAAAATCACAGATATCCACAGATTTTGGAGCAAAGGATATGAGTGAATCTGCGGCATTCCATCCGTGGTTACCTGTGGGAAATGTATTGACTCTTTTTCCCACAGATAATCACAGATAAAAATCACAGATATCCACAGATTAAGGGCTAAAGGATCTGAGTGAATCTGTTGGATTCAATCCGTGAAAATGTGGGAAATATAATGGCCCTTTTTTCCACAGATGCTCGCAGGTAAAATTGACAGGCTTCCACTGATTTTGGAGCAAAGGATCTGAGCGAATCTGTGGGATTCAATCCGTGAAAATCTGTGGGAAATATAATGGCTCTTTTTTCCACAGATGCTCACAGATAAAAATCACAGATTTCCACTGATTTTGGAGCAGGGGATCTGAGTGAATCTGTGGCATTCAATCCGTGTATATCTGAGGGAACATCCTTAAATTTAGCTATGCATGAAAATGAAATTACCTTTTTAATCCGTGGTGCAATTTTTAAAGTCTACAATACCCTAGGGCCAGAACTTTTGGAGTCCAGCTACGAAGCAGCTTTGGGTTATGAGTTGGTAAAATCGGGTCTATTGGTCGAACACCAAGTTGGTCTTCCATTGATTTATCAAGAGCTGAAGCTTGAGATTGGGTACCGGATAGATTTATTGGTGGAGAAAAAGGTAATTGTGGAGATTAAGTCTGTTGAACAATTATTGAATGTTCATCATTTACAGATAATGACCTATTTGAGACTATCGAATCTAAAAATTGGGCTGTTAGTTAATTTCAATACTGATGACCTTACTAAAAATATTGTCAGAAAAATAAATGGATTCCTCTAGGTTTTCCCACAGATGCTCACAGATAAAAATCACAGATTCGCACAGATAATGATAAAATATCTGTGGAAATCTGTGGCAAAGAATCCGTGAAAATCTGTGGGAACTAAAATTTGGCCAGATTTTTAAAAACCTCCAAATACTGCCCTGTCACATAATCCCAATTGTACTTTTGAGTCAGTCCAGACCTTGCCGAATTTCGAAGATGGTCCATTTGTTCCGCCTCTGACTCTGCTTTTTCTACGGTTTCATTCACCGATTCGGCGCTTTTTTTAAAATACCATCCATGCTTGCCGTTTTGTAGCATTTCCTGATTGAAAGGCGTATCCAAAGCCAAAATCGCACAGCCATAGCCCAAGGCTTTCAACATGGCCGGATTCGTGCCTCCATACTCATGCCCATGAAAATAAGCGTAGCAATGGGAATACAAGGATGCCAACTCCTCCGGATCGGTCACATAACCCGTAAATAGCAACCTCGGATCTCGAATGTTTTTCAATCGATTAGCCCATTCATCGGCGAAAGGAACATCGCCAACGATAACCAATCTCTTTTTGGAATCGGACTTCAAAAATCCATCAATGATCAAATCCGCATTGTTATCAGGTACCAGTCTTCCCACAATCAAAAAGTAGCTTCTGCTCTCCAGATTCCACTTTTTCAGAGGTTCTGGCCCCACACTTTCCCGAGGATTTGCTCCATAGGCAATTACGAGTGAGTCTTTCTTGAAAAGTTCCAGATAAACGCGACGCATTTCATCGGAATCGTTGATGATTTTATCATAAAACTTAGTAGCCATCTTTGAAGCCCAGAAAAAATATTTAGCTCCCAAACCTTTCCACTTGGGGCGACGCCATTCCAGTCCATCCACATTGATGGCGGTAGGTTTGCGGAAGATTCTGGAGATAATTCCAAAAGGACCATTCCCTGAATTCACCACAAAAATCACATCCACATCTGAGAAGCAGGCATGAAGCATCGAGAAGAAGGTATGGGTCAATTGGGTTAGGCTTTTGGACTCGATCGCAGGCGTGTAGATGCATTCGATGCCATTTACAAATCTTGGCCTTTCCTTAAATAAAGCCCGGTGATTGTACACCCGGACATGCACCCCTTTTTTGACCAATCGCTCTCCAAGTTCCTTGATCATCGTGTCGTATCCCCCATACACATAAGGATACCCTTTGGCGCCCATGATGGCAACCTTCAGTTTTTTTTCAGGTGCAGCCATAGGTGGTCGATGATTTTTTGTTCGAAGGATGCCAGGCTGAAAGTTTCCAAAACTCTTTGCCTCCCGGATTCACCCATGGAGTTTCTCAGCGAGGAGTTTTCAATCAGGGTAGAAATTGCCATTGTTCCTTCACTTACCCCATTAATTGGAATCAAAAATCCGGTTTCCCCATCCAAAACCATTTCCGAAGCTCCTCCAGAAATTGTAGCGACCACAGGTTTACCGGCAGCCATGGCTTCCAAAATCACAGTGGGGAAGGAATCCGGAAGGACTGATGGCAGGACAAAGATATCCAAAGAGGCCATTACCTCTGGGATATCTTTTCGAAAGCCTAAATAGCTGACTCTAGACGCTAACTTCTTGTTTCTAATCTCTTTTTGGATTTCTTCCAAAATGAATTCATAGCCAGGAAAAGGGTCCCCAATCAATACGAAATGGGCTTTGGGATACGTTTGTGACAGATTTTCAGCCATTTGCAGAAAGAAGAGCTGTCCTTTTCCCGGGTTGATGCGACCGATCATTCCAACCAGAATTGAATCTGGATCTAGCCCAAGTTCCGATTTCAAATTGCCTTTTGCGGTCAGAAAATCATCGTAAGGAATACCGTTTGGGATTACCTCAACTTTAGAATTATTGAGTTCTGCCTGCCAGTGGTTACCAACCGCTTGGGAGACTGCAATCGGGCGGGGCGTGCTGCTATCCAGCATTTTAGCCAAAAGTTTGACCAAAGGCGCGGGGCCCGGAAGGATTTCATGGATATGCCAGATGTGAGGAAGTTGGTTTCTTTTTGCCCAAATAGAACCCACCACCACCGCGAGCGTATTGGAATACACCAACTCAAATGAGTATTTCTGATGCAATAGATTGAGGAATCGATAGGCTTTCAGGTTCTTTTGGACCCGGTTAAAAATGCCGCCCGGATTCACGTACTTTCTCCTCAAAATTCCCAGATTTTGTACATAAGTAGGGATATTCAAGGCTTTCAAGTCGGCTTGGATCGGGCCTTCATTGGTAAGAACGACCACGGGAGAAAGACCCTGATTTTGGTAAAACCGGAGAACTTGCAGGATAATTTTCCCGGAACCATAGCCTTCTGAGCTGCTTTGCAAAAACAGGATATGTCGGGGTTTAGCCATGGTTTTTCGCATAAATTCCCAAAATTCCTGATTTTCCAAATAGAACCGATAATGCTTCAAGTATAGTAGCAAAAGGCAGCAGAACTCCAATTCCCAATATCAGCCCAAATGATTTTTTCCGTTTGAGCCGATAAATCAGATTTTCCTTAAATCCTAAACGGCTCATCAAGGCCTGCAGCATTCCCAAGACTCCAAGATGTACGGAAAAGCTGCGCTTGGCGATGACTTCCATCCCAATTTTTCCTAACTCTGTCTCCAAGGATTGATAATTCCAATGGGTCAAATGCTTGGGAATATCCCAATGCATCCAGTTTTTTCCGGCAATTTTTGCCTGCCAAGAGTCCGCTCTTGGGACTTCCAGATAAAGAATTCCTTTCTCTGCGAGATTGTTTTGAATTAGCTCTTGTAAAAGGCTAATAGGATCAGGGAGGTGCTCAAGGACGTGATTTAGCGTAATCAGATCAAAGTTTCCTGCCTCGATTTTCCCTTCGGTGTAAAGAGAAGTCAAAACCCGAACTCCATATTTTTCCTGAGCAAATTGGGCTCTTTGAGCTTCGGTTTCAATTCCCAAACCATCCCAGCCTAAAGCTTTTGCCACTGCCAAAAACTGACCCTTCCCGGATCCAAAATCCAACAATCGATGGGCATTTGGGACAATCGACTTAGCTTGGCGAAGTACTTTTCGGGCTTCCGAGAAGATGATTTTTTCAAAAATAGAGGCACGGTTATCCACTACAGCGTAGACTTCATCGCGGTACAATTCCTCCCACCGGATGTACTCAGGAAGATAGGTCCATCGGATCCCACAATTGGGACAATCGCAAATAGAATGAGGAGCAGGAGAAAAAGTAGGAGAAGTTTGACAAACAGGACAGGATAATTGCCGCATGGATTAGGGAGCGGGTTTCAAAATAAGCTCGTAAAAAGCCTCGATAAATTTTTTGGGAGAAAAGTCCTTGGAGCGGGCTTTTCCGAGTTGGATGAGCCGTTCTCTCAAGTCATTTTCAGTCTCCAAAAGTATCATTTTTTCGGTCAAATCTTTGGGATTTCCGGTTTGAAAAGAAAGGCCCGCTCCATGTGCCACCTCCAAGAGTGCTGGCTGATCCGAGTGGATTACCGGCACGCCAAAGCCCATGGATTCGAGAATGGGAATGCCGAATCCTTCATTTTGCGAAGGAAAAATATAGGCGAAAGCCCCGCTGTATAGGGATTTGATCTGTCCGTCGGATATGTATCCCGGAATCAGGACTTGATCTTGCAGCCCCATTTTTTCCACCAGTTTTTGGACTACCGGGAAGTCATTCATTTGTTTGCTTTGACCAGGCCCACCGGCTAGGACCAGTTTCTTTGGTGATTCTGTTTTCGTCAGGTAGGCCGCATAGGATTCTACCAGAAGGGGGAGACTTTTCCGCTTATCGAAGGTTCCGATATGAAGAAAGTATTCCTGAGGTATTAGCCCTAGCTTTCCTAAAAATTTTTGGTCTAGGGCTGCCGTCATGCCTTTGGGGGCTTGATATATCACCTCTATGGGCAACTGGCTTCCCAGATGTTCCTGAAGGGAATTTTTCGAATATAGGGTAGTCGTAATCAAGGTAGTGTCCTCTTTGAGTCCCTTTTTGAGGAGATTGAGAAAGTACTTTCTCCACCATCGGGGATAGTTTTCCGGCATTTGCCAGAAAAAGGCATCGTGGATCACAGTCATCCTTCTACAGGAAAGGGAAGCTGCCGGCGAGATAAAATCGGGGCAAATCAGGACATCCGGTTTGTACTTTTTGACCAAATCAGGCAGCTGAAATTCTTTCCATCGGAAATAATCCAAATGGTAGTTCAGCTTTTGAAATTTGGATTTGAGGTCTTTGTAGCTCGGATCTTCCGCCTGCTTATCGGGTTCGTGGGTAAAAATCCATTCGACCTCCGGATGGGGGTATTTCCTCGCCGCCTTGGCCAATTCCACCATATAGGTTTTGATTCCTGTACTGGCAACATTGAGGTATTGAAGATCGAGGAGGACTTTCAAAAGGCGAGCTGTTTTGGAATGGTGAAGATTCCGAAAAAACGGATAGGGTAATCCTTAAAGTTAGGAATAAAAAAATGATCCCAACAAGTTTCCAATTTGCGAAGGTAGTGGATCATGAAAGTGAATTTTGCTCGGGGTGAGCTATATTTTTTCATTTATAACTCATAAATCGGTGTATATTTACACCAATACTACACAATTATGGCACGTCAAACGATAACAATAACAGAACCAAATGATCGCTGGTTGAAGCAGAAAATTGAAGAAAATGAGTACGCCAGCAAGAGTGAATTAATCAATGATTTGATTCGCAGGCAGCGAGAGCTGGAATTGGAGCGGGCTTGGCTTCGAAATGAATTGATCAAAGGAGAAAAAAGTGGTCTTTCCACCAAGACAATGGCAGAAATCCTTGAGGAAGCAAAAAAACGAGCCAAGTAGAAATCATGACTTTCACTCTAAGTCTTCAGGTGAAGGAGCAAATAATTACTGAAATACATCTAAAACAACGCTTTTAAAAATTAAACCTCTTCGCACATAGTGGATATACACGACATAAATTGGGAGAAGTGGCGTATATATGGATGTAAGCGTGCATACAAAAAATGACGTTGAGACTAATAAATAAAATATTAACCCTTTTGACTGCCGTGACTCTTTTAACAAGTTGCGGAACGGACAATAAAACAAAAATGACAGACCAAGAAGCACAAGAAAACTTTGACAGACAATATGCGGAATCAATGAAAGATCCACTGTTTGCCCTCGACTTAGATTCTGTAAAATCAAGTCATGGCGAGAGATTTTTAGAACTTAGGACAATCATAAATCAACATGACCCAATTGGACTTCTTGACATTGGAGCGCCAGAAGATGAATATGAAGCAGAACTGAAAACGATTATTGTTCAATTAGATCATGACATGAATGAATTACAAGTTCACGACTTGATCTACCAGGAGTTTTTGAGATGGTTTGAAGACGAGTCAACAGCAGGTTCAAAAGAAGCTTATAAGGAACTTGCGGCTGACATTCACGATTGGATGAAAAAATAAAAAAGCACGACACGCCAACATCGGCTATAGCAAATGCGGGCTGACTGCTTAAAAATGAAGATATTACAACTAAATAAAATGACAGTAAGCAGATAAGAAAGCGGCTTCGAAATCCCGCAGTTGCCATAGCCAGGGCCGTTGTGTTAAACAAAAAACACCGACATGAAAAATGTAACAATAGTTTGCTTTGTAATTCATTGTCTTTGTTCTAATCTTTCCTTTTGCCAAACGATTGGAAATTATGAGTTGGTTGAGCACAAAGAGATTGATTATGCACTTGAAGAATTGTTTTCCGAGGACACGCTTCAAAGACTAAACTTGGTAATACCAATTAAGAATGACAAAATTCCGCTTTTAATATGGATTGGCGGGGGAGCATGGTCTTATGGTGACAAGAACCAAGAAATGGACTTGGCAAGAAGGTTTGCCGCAAATGGAATAGCAGTTGCTTGTATTGGACACAGACTAAGTCCAGCTATATGGAGAGATTCAACTTTGAATAAAGGAATTCAACACCCAAAACATATTCAAGATGTGGCTTTATCAATAAAATGGTTATATGAAAATGCTGATAAATATGGATATGATAAGGATGGATTTTTTATTGGGGGATATTCTTCGGGCGGACATTTATCCGCATTAATAAGTTTGGACAGCACTTATTTAAATCAAGTCGGACTTTCTCACAAAATATTTAAAGGAATAATCCCAATCTCAGGTACTTATGATATAATTGACTACCATAATGTGCTTTCAAACAGCGGCAGACCCGAACTTGCTGAACAGCATGTGGAAGCTGTTTTTGGCGAAGGAATTGAAAATTTCAGACTAGCATCGCCTGTAGCATATCTTAATAACTTATCAGTACCCTTATTGCTTATTAGTGATAATAATATGTATAACTACTCAAAACTATTTGAAGAAAAAATTCGGCTAACAGAATTTAGAAATATGCAAGTTGTCTATTCATACGACTTATCACATGGAGGTCTTTGGAGAAACCTATCTTATGAAAAGAACAGTATTTACCGACAAATCATCATAAATTTTATTAGAACTAATTCTGATATGGGATAGCAGCACACAACAACTAAGCTTTCGTGCGGCTTGCAAAGCCAAGCATGAAAGCGCTGTTGCACGAAACCGGTGAGGTTCTTATGGGGATTGAATCGGAATTTCAGTTGGATTTGTAGGACTTGATAGCTGAAAAAGTCTCCTCAGAATTGCTCGTCACGTTTGAAAAGCCATCTA
>NZ_BTPE01000017.1:0-62619 GCF_036245645.1 Algoriphagus taiwanensis
GAAGAATGAAGCATGAAAAAAGGGCTCCGAAAAACGAAGCCCCTTCATTCCACTTGGCAGATTCTATTGCTGGTAAGTTGCTCCTCAGCAGAGCTTATGTCCTCTTCAAACCTGCACGGGATTTTAAGAAATTTTCTAATCAAAGGCACCAACTATTTTTGACCACATTACCTGTTTTTCCATAAATCGGCTTCCGAGGGAGGCTGGACTATGCAGACCCTGAATTTTTTCTCATTCGTTTTCGAAAGGAGAAATCTTACCTATTTTTAAATTTCGAAAGCCTAGGTACTATGTGGAGAAGACTATTAAATCTACAGGATAAACCTGTTTCTCTTGAGGAACTCCAATACCGAATTGCCGTCATTTTCGTTTTATTGACCTTTGCAGCAATCGTGATTTTCGGTTTCACGGATTATATGCTTGGACTCAATCCCATACTGGGCAAAATCAGGATAGTTTATGCTCTTGTTTTTGTTTCACTCTTTGTCCTGATGATCAAATATCAAAAGGTCTTTTTGGCCATGAACCTTATGCTCGGGCTGATTCTTACCTTTAGTTTTTTTAACTATTATTTTAACGATGGGTTTCAAGGCCCTACCATATTCAACCTATTTGTTTTTGTCGTTGCTATTTCCATTTTTTTCAAAAACCCTGTAAACATCATTTGGTGGTCAGCAGCAATTCTGGGGTATTTGCTTTTGTTTTATTTCGAAATTGAGGGCTTTATTGAAGTTCCCAAAAATTACGATTCACCTCAAAGCCTATTTTTGGACAATGCCATTTCGATCTTTCTCTGTGCCATTTTCATATTTATAGGGATTTACTTTTTGATCATAAATTATCAAAAACAGCAGGAGCGATTAATGCTACTCCAAAAGGAAAATGAGAAAAACCTGGCAGACCTCACCTCACTCAATCTCAAAAAAAATGAACTCATTGCCCTGCTATCGCATGATCTTCGTGGCCCAATTTCTACGCTTGGGTCTACCTTGGAATTTGTGGATAAAGGGATTTTGGATGAAAATGAACTGCATCAGATCCTTTCAAAATTGAAATCTCAGAGCTTTCAATTAAATCAAGTGCTCAATAATACCCTGGCTTGGGTATCCGCTGAAATGCAGAATACCACCGCAGAAAGGCATCTTACCGATTTGGCAAAGCTTGGAGAAATCATGCGGGACACCATGGAAGGTCAAGCTCAAAGTAAAAATCAAAAGATCCAGTTTACCCTTCGAGGGGTAAATAAGTCTATTTTTCTTGAAAGCAAAGAAGTCAAAATTGTTCTCAAAAATCTCCTGGATAATGCCATCAAATTTTCCAAAATCGGCACTACCATCAAATTGAATCTGGATGTACAGGACGGCAAGATTCGGTGGGAAGTGGTAAATCCAGGAGAAATGATCCCGGATAATATTAAGGCTGGCTTGTTTGAATTTAAAGGGAAAAGTTCTCTCGGCACCCAAAAGGAAAAAGGAACAGGAATCGGATTGTCACTTTGCAAGAAGATCGCAAAAAGCCTTGGAATGAGATTAGGCTATCAATACGATAATCAGGAAAATATATTTTTCCTGGAAATTGATTTGGAGTCAAACTAAAACAACCCGTAGACTCTTTGCCCCATGAGCTCCAATCACTAAAGACTGCTCAATATCGGCTGTTTTGGAAGGGCCAGCGATAAACAATCCAAACCCGGAATGGGCAGCACCAATTTTTTCATATGCCTGATGCATGTTTTCTACCAGACGTTCCTTCGAAAGTACCAATACCAAGTGCTCGGTAATGAAAGGCATGGCGCGATGAGGTAGCTGGGCGTCTTCTAGCCAGATTGCCCCATTTTCTGCTACTCCAAACTGTCCCTCCAAAATGGCTAATTGCAGGTTTTCCAGGTCGTGCGGATCTTCCGGCAAGGTCACTGTGGAAAGCCTTTTGTATCCAGAAACCGATGAAAAAATCCGATTCATTCCGCAGGTTTTTATCCAGGATTCAAATGCCGAAGCATCCATCACCTCTGCTTTGTTTCCGGTCAAAGAAACGGTGAATTGTTTTACCAAATCACTATTCATCCTGAAATCCGGCACATCTGGCAGGGGCTTGGGTTCACGTTGGATTCCTCGGATTGAGTTCAAAATGTCTTCTCTGCTGCTCATGGTCTGTTTCTTTTGAACCAATCTTTGAAGGACATCTCAGGAGTTTCTGGCAGATTTCTGCCTTTTCCCCAGCTGTTGATAGGATGATAAATAAGGGATTTAGGCAGGTTTTTAAGTGCAGAACGCATCAAGTTGCCTGAAATTTTATAGGCTAAAGGGCTTTTAAAAATTCCGCTTGCCAGCTTCATAGAGAGGCTTTTTCCTAGTTCTCCATGGGTTTTTGTGATCTCTTGCCTCCATTCATACAGTTGCTCATGGATGTTGATCTTGACCGGGCAGACATCCGAGCAGCTCCCGCAAAGGGTGGAGGCGAAAGGAAGCGTGCTGTGTTTTTTCATGTCCAATCCAGGCGATAGGATAGATCCAATTGGTCCAGGGACAGTACTGCCATAGCTAAAACCTCCGCTCCGGCGATAGATCGGACAGGTATTCATGCAAGCCCCACATCGAATGCATTTGAGAGAATTGCGAAACTTCTCCCTAGCTAGCTGGGCGGTCCGGCCATTATCAACTAGTACTACATGAATTTCCTTCCCCGGGGATGGGCTGCGAAAGTGAGAGTTATAATTGGTAACGGATTGACCGGTGGCAGATCGGGCTAAAAGTCTCAAAAAGACTCCCAAATCGGTTCTTCTTGGAATTAGCTTTTCGATCCCCATGCAGGCAATATGCACATCTGCCAGATGTACGCCCATGTCTGCATTGCCTTCGTTGGTGCAGACTACAAACTCACCGGTTTCTGCAATCCCAAAATTAACTCCGGTGATGGCTACTTTGGCTTTTAGAAATTTCTCGCGAAGGTGAATCCTTGCTGCTTGGGTCAGGTAAGTCGGGTCTTCATTTCCTTTCTCTGTATGGAGCTTTTCATGGAAGAGTTCAGAGATTTCACCCTTTTTCAGGTGAATAGCAGGAAGGACAATATGGCTAGGTGGTTGATTTAGGAACTGGACTATCCGCTCTCCCAAATCCGTGTCCACCACTTCGATTCCATTCTTCTCCAGATAGGGATTGAGATGGCATTCCTCTGTCAAAATGGACTTACTCTTGACGATGGCTTGGCAGTCGTTTTTTTGCAAAATCCCCAAAACAATCCGATTATGCTCTTCTGCATCCTTGGCCCAATGGACCTGGATTCCGTTTTTTAGGGCGTTTTTTTCAAACTCTTCCAGATAAAAATCCAGCCGGGACAAAGTATGATCCTTGATTTCAGAGGCGAGATTGCGGAGATTTTCCCATTCCGGAATGGTTTTGGAAATCCGGTCCCGCTTATCCCGGACAAACCACAAAGTCTCATCATGCCATTTGGCTTTGACCTGATCTTTTAGAAATTCTGCTGCTGCTTGGGGATGACTCATCGGGTGGCCTGATTTAAGATTTCTGCTACATGCATAAACTTCATCGGACTGCCTTCCCGACTCGCTATACCCTGCAAATGCATGATGCAGGACATATCTCCTCCGGTAAGGATTTCTACTTGCTTTTGCTGGTGGTCTTCTAGTCGATCTTTACCCATTTGAATGGACAGGGCCTCTTCTGTTACGGAGAAAGTACCTCCAAATCCGCAGCATTCGTCGGTTCGACTGAGTTCCACCCATTCCAAACCTTCCAGATTTTCCAAAAGTTTTTTCGCTTTGTTAAATGGAGAAATATGCATCTCCGAACTAGAAGCCAATCTTAAACCCCGCTGTCCATGGCAAGAAGCATGGTACCCGACCCTATGAGGGAAAGCTCCCTCCAACTGTTCCACTTTCAAAACATCCGTCAAAAATTCCGTAAGCTCGAAAATTCGGTCATGAATCTCCTGCTGGGTTTTTTCCATGCCGGAGATGGGAGGAAAATGCTCCTTGACATGAAGGACACAGCTTCCTGAAGGAGCCACGATGTAGTCAAACTCACCGAAAATTTCCAAAAAGTGTCGGCTTGTACCCACGGTGTCCCGCTCATACCCTGCATTGGCCATGGGCTGTCCGCAGCAAGTTTGCTCCAAGGGGTAGCTCACCTTACAGCCCAGTTTTTCCAGTAGTTCCAGAGTAGCTATCGCCACCTTGGGATAAAACTGATCCACGTAGCAAGGAATAAAAAGGCCAATATGGGGAGTTTGGGTATTCATCGGGTAGAAGATAAGATCAAAAATTCATATTGACGAGCATAGCGGCCCCTAATGCAGAGCCATTCGGAAAATCGCTAGGGATGATCTCCTTTCCGGGAAGTTTGATTCGAAGCATTTCCAGAAATATGTCATTGGCATTGAATCCTCCGTCCACATAGATTCTGTTCACTTCTGCACCCTCCAAAACCAGTTGGAGTGAGGCCACCTGGATGTCAGTCAGCTCATAAATAAAGGTGTAATAGGCTTCCGTAAACTCAGGAAAAGAATTCCAATCTGACTGTTGGGCTCTTCCCAAGCCGTAATCCTGGGGCTTCAAATAGTGAAAGCCGATTCTTTTTTTAGAGTTTTTAGCTACTTTTTCGAAAATGGCCTTATCGAATTTCAGTTTTTTGTAAGTGCCCAAAGGGAGGTCCCAATGAGTATACATTTGCTCCACTTGGTACTTATGTTCCTCCCCGATAAAGAGTCTGGAAATTTTTATCGGCTGGCCTGAAATACTCAAGAATTGAAGGCAGTCCTGATTGAGCTGGGCTTCAGTCAGCGCGGTTTTGTTAAACGGATTGATACTGATCGCCCAAGTGCCTGTAGAGAGCAAAACAAAGGGATTTTTCTCCTGATTCAAATAAGGCAATAGTGCTCCGGATGAGTCATGAACACCTATTCCGCAGGGGATGCTGCCAAGTTCGGGCTTGGTTTGAAGGAGAGAATCTCCCGGTAAAATGGGAGGTAATAAGGGTTCGATTCCCTCTCGCTTTACCCAATCATGATAGTCCATTTGGGCAAAATCCCATAATCCGGTGTGACAACCGATACTGGTATAATCCGACACCATTTGGCCGGTGAAAATCAGGCTAAGGTATTGAGGAAGATGGAGACAATGCTTTACCTTTTTAAACTGCTCGGGTTTGGCATGTTTCAGAAAATAGATCTGGAGGCCGGAATTCAGCATAGCCAAAGGAGGGGAGGAAGTTTGCTGACAAAAGGCCATTTTCCCTCCGTTTTCCTCATAAAACTTTTCTAATAAATCCTCCGGAAAAGGCTTGAGATAATCGTAAAGTGGGGTAACAGGTTCTCCTGAATCATCGACATGAACGAATGATGCCCCGTGACCGGAGAAGTTGAGTTTTTTGATTTCAAACTCCTGGAATTCCAGGGCTTTTTTGAGCGTGTCCAGCATCCATTCCCGGAGTGGCAATACAGGCTCACTGGGGAAGCCATCCTCATCCGGAATGGCTTCCAAGCGGGTGTAAGTGTGATACACTTCCTTCAGGTTTTGATCAAAAAGGAAGAACTTTTTATTGGTTTTCCCGATATCAAAGACAGCGGTAACGGGAGTTTTGGACATTTAAAGGTTCGAGTTTCGAGTTAGATAAACGAGGTTTGGGAAAGTCTCATTTAAAGAATTTTCAAATTTTTCAATCTAAAGCGACTTTCTGAGGGTCATCCGGAAAGGGTTTTTGATAGGGATTCGATCCTCTTTACCCATAATTTGCTCTGCGATGGTCTTTCCCATACTCTGAAAATCCGTGGAAATAGTGGTGATTCCATCTGCAAGAATTTCCTTCAGAGGGGTGTCGTTGTAAGAAATGACGCCCACGTCTCTACCGAGTTTGAAGAGTTGCTCCCTTGACTTTTTGACGATATTGACCAAGTCTGACTCAGCGAGCACGATATGGCAATCCCCTTCGTCGAGTGGCTCGTCATCATCCACTCCATCCACGATGAGATTTTTGAAATCGTGGAAAAAGCAAAAGCGCTTGAACCCGTCCATGATTTCTACCGGATAGAGGTCTCCTTTAGGAAAGACCAAAATCAGTCTCCTGTATTTTTTCAAGTGGGAAATTCCTGACTCCAGCACCTCGAAAATATCCTTCGCAAAATCCTGATAGACTCCGGGGAATTCGTTTTCATGTCCTTTTACTGCCCGGTCTATGATCAGCAGCTTGTCTTTTGGAATCCGCTTGATCAAATCGTAAGCGGTCTCCGGGTGTCCTTCCTGATCAAAAAAGTGGGGGGCAAGAATGTAATAATTGTAATTGCCCAGATTTTGCTCCAGCAGGTCCTCAAATAGATTTCTGTTGTAATGATGGATGTGCAGATCTACGGTGGCATTGCCGGAGAGAGTATCCACGATGGAATAGTAGATGATCTTTTTGTAGGAACTCAGCTTATTGAAGAGCAAAAGTACCTTGGTCTTTGTGCTCATATTGGTTGAGCAGATGTAAAAACCCTTGCCTCTGACTGAGGTAATGATCCCCCGATCCCGAAGCTCATTGTATGCCTTTTCTACCGTATCCCTGCTCAGCAGGAAATCAAAACTGGTTTCATTGATCGAAGGAATCCGATCACCTACATTCAGTTTACCTTTTTCAATATCTTCAAGAATAAGATTGACCACCTGAAGGTACTTTGGCGTGCGGGAGTCCACCGCAATTTTTTCGGATTTATCAAGTAGCATGGGTTATAGGGTTTTGGGTTGTATTATTGTAAAAGTAGGCTTACATGTTTTGTCACCTTGGGAAAGCTGCTGCAAGGCCACCATCCACATTGAGCATATTGCCAGTGGACTTGTTGAGCATACCGCTGACGAAAGCAAAGGCCGCATCAGCAATGTCACTGACTTTGACACTTTCTTTCAAAAGGGTTCGATTGGCATAGTACTGAGGAAGGTCTTTGACTTCTATGCCATAGGCTTTGGCTCGGTTTTCGGCCCAGCCCCCTTCCCAGATATTTGAATTTTCGATCACGGCGTCGGGATTGACCACGTTTACGCGAATTTTATCATCGGCGAGTTCTGCAGCCATCAAGCGGGACATGTGGAGCTGAGCAGCTTTGGCAGTGCCGTAGGCCACGTTTTTCGGCCCAGCGACCAATGCATTTTTGCTGACGACATTTACCAAATCTCCGCCTAACCCCTGTTCTCTCAGGATTTTTACCCCTGCTTTGGATACATGGTATTGGCCCATGACCAGGATATCGTTGAGTCGGGCCCAGTCTTCATCGGTATGGGCCTCAAAGGCTCTGGATATGGAAATTCCTGCATTGTTGACCACGATATCCAAGCCGCCGAATTTCAGACAAGTTGCCTGAATCGCCTCGACGAGACTTTTTGAGTCAGTGACATCCAGTTTCACACCCAGGATCACATCCTTTCCGAATTTCTTTTCAAACTCCTTCACGGCTTCATTCAGTCTTCCCTGATCGATGTCAGTCAGAACTACACAGGCACCTTCCTGCACGAATTTCTCTGCTATGCCTTTGCCAATCCCCCCGGCACTTCCTGTGATCAATGCGATCTTTCTGGAAAGTGGCTTTTCCTTTGGCATTCTTTGAAGCTTGGCTTCTTCCAACAGCCAATATTCGATATCAAATGCCTCCTGAAGCGGCAAGGATACATATTCAGAAACAGCTTCCGCCCCTCTCATCACATTGATCGCATTGATGTAAAATTCAGAAGCTACACGACTGGTTTGTTTGTCTTTTGCGAAGCTGAAAAGCCCCACGCCCGGCCAAAGGATAATGACCGGATTCGGGTCACGCATAGCAGGACTATTGGGGTGCTTGTGTTTCTGATAGTAGCCTGCATACATCTCCCGATAAGATTGAAATGCTGCGCCTATTTTTTCCTTCAATCCTTGAGGGTCTGAAAGATCAGCATCCGCCGCCAAGTCCAAAACGAGTGGAGAAATCTTGGTTCTCAAAAAGTGATCAGGGCAGGAAGTACCCATTGGAGCCAATTTTGTCAAATCATGGCTGTTGATAAACTGGAGTACGGTATCACTGTCGTTGAAAGTGCCGACCATACGCTTTTCTGAAGAAGCAAGACCTCGTAAAACAGGAGCGATTAGTGCAGCTTGGGATTTTCTTTTTTCCGGTGCAAGAGAAGCTACTTTTTCTCCCCCAAAAACAGGCCTTTTCTTACCATAATTGGCGGCAAGGTGGGCAGAGGCAGCTTCGATGACTTCGAGACTGTTGATATAGCATTCGTAAGCGGTATCAGCCCAAGTAAACAGGCCGTGTCCCCCGAGCATAATGCCCCGAATGCCTGGGTTTTTCTCCAAAGCTTCTCGGAGCTTCAACCCCAAGTCAAACCCAGGTCTCTGCCAAGGCACCCAAGCAATAGCTCCTTTCCAAATGTCCTGTGTGATTTGCTCTCCATCTTTGGAAGCTGCAATAGCAATAGCTGCATCAGGATGCAGGTGATCGATATGCTTAAACGGAAGAAATCCATGCAAAGGCGTATCGATGGAAGGAGCTTTGGATGCCAAGTCATAAATACAATGGTTGAAAAGCTCCACCATTTCGTCTTCAAATTCAATACCCCGGTAGATTCCCTCCAATGACCTTAATTTGTCTACATATAATCCAGCCAAACCGGACCGGGTGAGTGTACCTATATCTCCCCCCGAGCCTTTGATCCACATTACTTCCACAGGTTCTTTGGTCAAAGGATCAAGTTCTATGGTCTTGCAGGAAGTGTTTCCGCCTCCGTAATTGGTGATTCTGAGGTCTGCTCCCAAAATATTGGAGCGATATAATAAAAGTGCTACTTCGTTGCCTTCAAGCTCAGATGCTTTGGACTCATCCCAGAGGTAGCTAACATGCTTGAAACTCATAATAGGTGTATTCATGGTTGTTTGAGGGCTTCTTGTTATAATTTGAATTTCAGGGAATCCTGATTTTTAAGTATCCTGTAGTGTCTTGAGGGATAGATATTTTTTGGTCGAAAAATTCTCTTTGGAATTTCCTTCTAAATATTCTTATAATCTAGCTCAATTGGCTTTTTTCACAAAATGAATAGGAAATAAAGTCAAAATCGGCTTCGGACACAGCAGGATGGGTGAGTAGACCCATTTAATTTTCTTCAATTAAATCTTCACCCAAATGGCCAATCCTTTTTTTAAGAAAATAGTATCGGAAACCAACGAATACGAGCGAACGCCCATTCCTGAGGCCCAACTGAAAGGCAACAGGAGTTTCCTGGGCATGTATGCCGGAGAGCACACCGCCGGAACCGAGTTTGTCATCGGACCACTTTTCGTGGCTCATGGAGTGAGTGCCGGGGACTTGGTGCTGGGGCTTTTGATCGGGAATCTATTGGCAGTTTTAAGCTGGGCCCTGATTACTGCACCGATTGCGGCATCCAAGCGACTGACTCTTTACTATCAGTTGGAAAGGATCGCCGGAAAACAGGTGGTTCGCTGGTACAATCTGGTCAATGCGCTTATGTTTTGCTTTTTGGCCGGATCCATGATTGCGGTATCGGCTACTGCGGTGGGGATTCCATTTGATTTGGAAATGCCCACCCTTTCCGATTGGTTGCCAAGGACTCCGGGTTGGATTCTGACTGTTTTATTGATGGGAGGGGTGATTACTTTGGTGGCGATTCAGGGGTATAATCAGGTATCCAAGTTTGCCAATGTGATGTCGCCTTGGATGATCCTGATTTTCTTTGCTGCAGGCATTGTGGGATTAGCTCAATTGGGAGTAGGATCGGCGGAAAGCTTGGTATCCATTGCTCAAGAGGTGATTTGGAATGGGGTCCCTCTACCCGGCATGACACAATTTACTATTTGGCATATCATCTTTTTTGCCTGGTTTTGCAATATGGCCATGCATATCGGGATGTCGGATTTGACCATTTTACGCTATGCCAAATCCTGGACTTCCGGGTTTTCGGTATTTGCCGGGGTTTATTTGGGGCATTTTGTGGCTTGGATTGCTTCAGGGATTCTCTATGCGGTGTTTCTTCAGGCAAATACGGGGTCTCAGGAATTTGCACCCGGACAGATTGCTTATCAAACACTCGGGATTGCCGGAGCTGTCTGCGTGATCATTGCAGGATGGACTACAGCTAATCCGACCATCTATCGGGCAGGATTGGCTTTGCAGGGGATTTTTCCTAAGGTTCCAACCTGGAAAATCACCGCAATCGTGGGGGGAATTACCAGTTTGGCAGCATGCTTTCCAGCCTTGGTGATGAAGCTTTTGGATTTTGTAGCCCTCTATGGATTGCTCCTGATGCCGATGGGAGCGGTGATCTTTGCTGATTTTTATTTTTCGGAGAAAATGGGTTTCCGGTCCGAAGGAGCTTTGAATTCCAAATCTGATTTCAGCTGGCCTGCCTTGCTCAGTTGGGTATTGACTTTGGTTTTTTGTTTGGGATTAAATCTGCTTTATGGGGTGGAAATTTTCTTCCTCGGACTTCCCGGCTGGTTTGTAGCCGTAGCCATATTCGTGATTGCATCCAAAGTAAAGTATCCGATCTCTAAAGCTCTTACCGCATGAAATCGAGCATGTCTAAAAAGTCACACTCTGGAATTATTAGGTGCCTTGCGGGATTCCATGTGGCCTCAAAAATTAAATTATAATCACATGAAAAGCTTATTGAAATTTATGTCCCTGGTAGGATTGGTATTTACCATCTATCCTCCTGTCCTTTATTTTATGGGAGATGCCAGTTTGGAAAGGATGAAATTTACCATGGGAATTGGAATGGTCCTTTGGTTGGTTTCTGCGCCGTTTTGGATAAATAAGTCAGCGGGCAGTGAACAGTCCCAGTAGGCAGGTCCATGTAACAGAGTATACAAGCCAAATCATTTCTTGCCAATAACTTAATAACATAATAACCAAAATCTCAATAACCATCACTCTTCCATGTCCAACCTATTCCACCAAAAATCACTCAACCTACTTTCTGAGCAATTGACCGAAAAAGGAATCGATACATCCGAATTGATTTCCAAGATTGCCCAATTCCAGATTGCAGTGCCAAGTTGGGCGCTTGGAGCTGGAGGAACGCGTTTTGGTCGCTTTTCGATAGGTGGCGAACCTAGAAATCTGGAAGAGAAGCTGGAAGATATTGGGCTTTTAGCCCAGCTCACCAAAAGGACCGATGCAGTTTCCCTTCATATTCCATGGGACATCCCTCAGGATACGGAGGCAGTGAAGCAGAAGGCGGCAAGCTTAGGAATAGGCTTTGACGCGATGAACAGCAATACGTTTCAGGATTATGGGCAGCCGCTTTCCTACAAAATGGGTTCCCTAAGCAATGCCGATGCAGCAGTTCGGAAGCAAGCAGTAGAGCATAACCTTCAGGTAATAGAGATTGGGAAAAGTTTGGGGAGTAAAGGGCTGACCGTTTGGTTGGCGGACGGGAGTAATTTTCCCGGTCAGGCACATTTCCGAAAAGCGCTTCAATGGACGACGGATTCGCTCAAAGAAATCTATTCCGGAATGCCTTCAGACTGGAAACTCTTGCTGGAATACAAGCCCTACGAACCCAATTTTTACCATACGGTTATTCCCGATTGGGGTACTTCAGGGCTGATTTGCCGACAGCTGGGAGATCGGGCCAAAGTGCTGGTGGATTTGGGACATCACCTGCCCAATACCAACATCGAGCAGATTGTAGCCACACTCATGCATCAGGACTTACTTGCGGGATTCCACTTCAATGACAGCAAATATGGAGATGACGACCTGAGTACGGGTAGTATCAAGCCCTATCAGCTGTTTTTGATTTTTTGTGAATTGATCGGAGGAGCAGAAGAAGGAGCGCAAGCTTGGGATTCGATTTCCTGGATGATCGATGCGAGCCATAATACCAAAGATCCGCTTGAAGACTTAATCCAAGCCTTGGAGGCTATTTCTCAAGCCTATGCCAAAGCGCTTTTGGTGGATCGGGAGAAATTGAATCAGTGCCAAAATGAAGGTGATGTCGTCGCAGCCCAAGAAGTGCTTCAAGAAGCCTTTTTGACCGATGTACGGCCTTTGGTAAGAGAAGCCCGAATTCAAAGTGGGGGAGAAGGGGGTCCCTTAGCTTTTTATAGAAAGGAAAAAATCAGGGAAAAACTGATTGCCAAGCGGGGAAGGAGTTCGCAGGCAAGTGGTCTTTGATAGTTTATTAAAGGTCTGAGCAGGGGAAGTCCAACGAATTCGCTTTATTGACGTATGTTTTCTCAGGCGAAAGCTTATCGTTGATTTTTTTCCGAACCCAAAATTTACCTATGCGAATTAGATTGTTGATTTTTGGCTTGTTTATCACAAGTAATCTTTTTGCCCAGACCATCACAGGTACTGTCCGAGAGAAGGGTTCGGGTTTGCCGCTTCCCTTTGCCAATGTGTTTATCAGCAATACGACCCTGGGAAAGGCGACAGACAAGGAAGGTCGCTTTCGGATCACAGGAGATTTACCACAAGAAATCGAGGTTGTGGCATCTTTTGTAGGCTACATTACTGAGGTAAAGAAGATATCTACCGGTGGGAAAGCCGAAATCGAACTTGATTTTGAACTAGAGATTAATGAATCCAACCTGACAGAAATTCAACTCAAAGCCCGTAGGGATAAAAACTGGGAAAGGGAATTTCGGAGATTTGAGGAGGTTTTTTTGGCACTTCCAGACGATCCCTATAAGCCCAAAATTGAAATTACCAATCCTTGGGTGGTGGATTTTGAAAAAGTGAAGGTTCAAGGTGCTCCCAACTACGTGAAGGCCACAGCCCAAGAACCTCTGAAAATTATCAATGAAGCTTTAGGCTATGAGGTGGATTATTATTTACAGGATTTTCGGGTCAGTCGTGCAGGATCGAGATTTTATGGACAGGTTTTTTATGAATCCCTGGGCCAAGATTCTTTAAAGGAAAATTGGGATGAGGTAAGGGATGAAAATTATTACCAATCCATCCGGTTTTTGAATCAGGCAATCCTACTAAACAGTACCGATACCGCTCACTTTCGGGTATATCATGCACTAGCTGAGCGACTGGACCGAATTCGAACCAATGATTTGACTATGGAAATTGGAGAGACGGTAGTTCCAATTCCTGTAGACTCCATCCTCAGAAGACCGAATGGTGATGGGACTTTTCGGATTTTTCTTCCAGGGAGGATGGAAATTCACCACATAGACAAACCTTGGAAAAACGACTATTACACTAACGTCTATCACGCGATCAGCTGGATCATTGCCCCGGATGGATACTATGATGTGGACCGTAAGGGGATTTTGATCAATCCTACCCAATTGGTCTTGTCCGGGTATATGGGAAGACAGCGAATGGCGAGGATACTTCCACTGGATTTTGAGCCGAAGTCTGCCTATCTGGCGACTGGATTTGAGGGAGAAGTCGTCCAAAACCCTTTGGAGAAATCAGATCGGCTGAGAGAAAAGGCCTGGTTTACCACCAACAAACCGTATTTCTATCCTGGAGAGACAGCTTGGCTTGGGGGACATATGCTCTATCAGGAACCGGCTTGGTCCGACACACTCAGCAGGGTACTGTATGTGGACTTACTGGATCAGGACTCCATATATCAATCCTATACTTTCCCTTTAGAGGAAGGGAGAATATCAGGTGGATTTGAGATTCCAGCCTCCCTCCCGACGGGAGATTATGCCCTTCGAGGATATACTACTTGGGGAAGAAATTACTCCGAATCGGACCAGTTTCTTCTTCCTTTACCGATTTTAGATCCGGGATTTAAGCCCAAAGCGGATAGTTTGATCCAGGAAGGGGTGTTTGGAGTTATCCAAATCCAGTCCTCTTTTTCCATCTCAGATTCGCTCTCTTATCGGGTGATGGACTTGGACTTGAGTTTTTTGGATGAATTCCAAAATCCCATAGATGCGACTTTTGTACTTTCCTTGACGGATGGGGAGGAAGTTCCATTTCTCCACCAGGAAAATGACTTGGAAAAAGCGCTTGATTGGTTGGACAAGGATCTTCCTGACGATTTTGTCACTGACTTTTCCTGTCCCATCGAATACGGAATATCTGTAAGAGGAAACTTTATCCCGGACAACCGGCGGATGCCTTTGGCGCAGCCCATTACTATTGTTCGAGGTGATTTGGAAGATTATGGCCAAGTTCAATCGGATAGTCTGGGGAGATTTTGGGCTACAGGAATGTACTACCGAGACACTGCTCAAATTGCCATTTCTGCGGTCAACGAGCGTCTGAGGTCTTTTGGTTCTATAGAATTGATTCCCTTTTCCAAGCCGGATTTACCTGCCTCTCTGCCTAAACTGACCTATGAATTAGAACGGGTTTCGAATGAAAATCCGCTATTGGACACCTCGGGAGATTATATTTTGCTGGAAGAGTTTGTCAAGGAGGAAGTCAAGGAACGAGATACCATGGCAGACCGGAATTACGGGTATGGGATTCCAAACCGGGAAATGGGAGAAGAGGAATTGGCAAAAATGGGGGATTGGACTCAGGTTTTTGGGAAATTGGCTCTTTTTGGGAATTATACTTTCGGTGAAAAAACAGGTCCCCCATTGATTATTATTAATGGACAAAAACTTCCTGGTATGGATCCTGCAGAAATTTTCCTCACTATAGTTCCTGCCGAAGTGGAGTCGATCAAAGTGTACAATGACAATATCAGTAAATCGATTTTTGGGATGATGGGGTATGGAGGCGTTTACATGATCGAGACCAAAAAAGGATTTAAGTCAGGTCCGGAATCGGACCGCAAGTTTAATTCTGAAGGCTTCCAGATTTTTCAGATTCCCGGGTTTACCGATTTCAAAGAGTTTCCCAATCAGCCTCCTTCTGACCAATTCCTAAAGAGAAAGCCTACCATTTACTGGGATCCATTTGTGGAGACAGAAAACGGAATTTTCAAAAGCCAAGTAAAGGTTCCTTATGGGGTGAAAGTGATTCGAGTGAAACTGGATGGCAGAACCACGGATGGGGAAGTGATATCTAAGGTTTTGGAGCTGAGGTTGTAATCAACTTATCGACTGAGGTTGTCTCAAAAGTAAATTTTGGCACATTGAGTCTTAAATATTCCGCGAACATACAAAAAGGAAATGTCGGGTAATTTGCCTTGGATTAGGGTCATTGTCACCTTGAGCACTTGAAAGACGGGAGTCTTGAAATCGAAAGGTCCTCGTACTTCCCGACTCTCGTCGGAAAGGTGCTCGGACTGACTCAGGCTTTATTTGGTTCAAGTCTCCTGACTTGGACCAAACAAGTCTATTTATATAACTCAAAGAAATTCGCTGGCGTTATCACCTTAAAGCTAGAATTGGGATAGGTTTCGGAAAATTCTGCCGGAAACTTGCCTGGAGCTCCTTCCGCATACTTGAATTCGAAGCAGGTCAGGTGTCCGTCTTTTTCTTCGATGTAGTCAATCTCCTTTTGGTCGTAGGTTCTCCAAAAGTAGGTGTTGACAAATCTCCGGTGGTTTTGGTTGAATTTGATCCGTTCGTTGATGCAGAAGTTTTCCCAAAGTCCTCCCACGTCCGTTCTAAGGTTCATTTCATTGAAGTTGCGGATCACGGCATTGCGGATTCCCACATCGTAGAAGTAGATTTTTTGGCTTTTGGCCAGCTCTTTCCGCAGGTTTCGGCTGAAGGAATTCAGACGGAAAATCACAAAGGACTTCTCTAACAGCTCCAGGTAGCGCTTGACCGTGTGCACGTTCGTGCCAGTGATTTGCGCCAGCTCATTCAGTGAAGACTCACTTCCAGTCTGCAAGGCAATGGCTGCCAAAAGCTTGAACAGCAAGTCCGGTTTTTTGATTTGCTCAAATTGGAACAAGTCCTTGTACAGGTAGTTGGAAGAGATCTCGGCGAGTTCTTCGATTTTTTCGTCCCCAATACTGTTGAACACCTGCGGATAGAGTCCAAATCTCAGGAAATTGGGCAAGTTGGCTTTAATTTGAATGGGATTGAGCGACTGTCCGATTTCTTCGAGGGAAAAAGGCAGTAGCAGAAACTGACGCGATCTGCCCGTCAGTGGCTCGGAGACCATTCCCGAAAGTTCGAAGCTGGAAGAGCCCGTTGCTATAAATTGAACCTGCGGAAAGGTATCTACCAGTACTTTCAATACCAAACCGATGTTTGCGATATGCTGGGCCTCATCAAAAATGATCAACTCGCGATTTCCGATAAATTCGGCCAAAAGCCCCGAATTAGTCGTGGAAAGGGCGTCTTTGTATTCCTGAAGCTCACAGTTGATGTAGGCTGATTTTTCAGAAAACTTCGTCAGTAGGTATTTTACCAAGGTGGTTTTCCCGGTTCGTCTGGCACCATAGAGGATCAGAACTTTTCCTTTGAAAAGCTGATCTTCGAGTTGGGAGATAATGGTTCGGGATATTTGCACGAGTTTGTTTGATCTAAATACATGAGTCCAACTTCACAAAGTTAACCAAATATATGAACTAAACTTCACAAATTTGGCTAAATTTATGAAGTCAACTTCACAAATTTCAACGAATTTATGAAGTTGGTGGTCAGGGAGAGTGGAAATGACTCGCAGTCGGCCTACTTAGGTGCTCTCAAAACAATTGGCCGGCCGGTTGATTTTTCAACAGGAAGATTGGCTTTGGTTTCAATCAGCCATTCATATAGGACGGTGTAGAGTTCACTGGCTTTTTCAGGATTCTCACTCATTAAGTTTCGGGATTCCGAAATATCCTCAGCCAAATTGTAGAGCTCGATTTTTTGAGTCTCATAGTGCAAAATCAGCTTCCAGTCTCCTTTCCTGACCGCGGCGGCCGGCATTCCCAATTGATTGGAAAAATGGGGGTAGTGCCAAAAAAGAGGGGTTTCTCGGGTTGATTCGTTTTTGTCCAACCAGCTATTTTTCAAGGAAACCCCATCCCATGCGGTTTGTGGACTGAGACCGGCGATTTCTGCAAAAGTGGGGGCGAAGTCTAAGTTGGTTGTCGGAAAGGAGCTGACCTGAGGCTGGATTTTCTCTGGCCAAAAAGCAATCAATGGAACCCGAATTCCTCCTTCATAAGGGTGACCTTTCCACTTTCTTAGGGGTTCCAGATTGGTGGGGATGGGGCCGAGTTCAGGCAAGCCCACCCCTCCATTGTCTGAGGTGAATATGATTAGCGTGTTTTTATCCAATCCTTTAGCCTTGAGTTTTTCCAGTATAAAACCGATCCCATCATCCACCGACTCGATCATGGCTGCGTAGTAGGGATTGTATTTTCCTCCAAACTGCTCGTATTTCCGAAGGTATTTGCTGACTTTGTCTCCTCTTGGTACCACAAAAACATGGGGCACCGAGTAGCTCAAATAGAGGAAGAAGGGTTGATTTTCTTCCTTTTTATCCAAAAACTCCAAAGCATAATCCGTCAGGCGATCGGTCAGGTAATAGGTGCCTGAGTCTTGGAAGATTTTTTCATAGCTGTCCTCAAAAATCCCATAGTGGTAATAGTCAAGCCCGTTTTTCCCGATCATTCTTGAATAGTCAAAGCCTTGAGCCCATGGGGTTTGGTCGTCCTGATTACCCAAATGCCACTTGCCAATCATGGCCGTTTCGTAGCCTTTTTCTTGAAACAGCTCGGCTAAAGTAACTTGGCTGCCTTCCAAAAATGGATTCCAAGAGGCTGGATCGATGGATAAAGAGTCTGCCTTTCGATTCCCGGCTATGAAATTGGTAAGTCCATATCGGGTGGAATGAATGCCTGTCAGCAAGCCCGCCCGGGAAGGAGAACAGACTGGACTCGAAGAATAGGCGTCGGTAAACCGGATTCCATTTGCTGCCAGAAAATCCAGATTGGGAGCTTCCTGAAAGGGATTGCCATAGGAAGGCAGGTCAGTGTAACCCAAATCGTCGGTAAGGATAAAAACTATATTGGGAGGGGACTCCTGGGCTTGAAGAAAAGAGGGTGCTTGGAACAAAAAGAGGAAAAGCGAATAAAAGAAACGTTGCAAGGCCATAGCATGTGGGGTTGGGCTAAGTCAAATTACTTAAATTGGAGAAAACATAGCCAGTGAAATGAAACACTATTCAATATTCGCCTCCTTCCTGATTTTGCTGTCCTGCACTTCCCCAAAGGAAAAGCTCGCGGAGGCACCTCCTAAATTCCAATCAATCGGTTCGGTTGAGCGTCTTGATTCGGCTATCAATTCTCTCATTTCTTCTGAAGCTAAAATTGAAGTCTTAGCTTCGGGTTTCGAATGGGCAGAAGGTCCGCTTTGGCTGGAGGAGCAGCAGGCTTTAATTTTTACGGATGTTCCGACTAATAAAATCTGGAAATGGACAGAAAAGGACAGTCTTTCGCTTTACCTGAGTCCTTCCGGTTATTTGGGAGATCGAACCGATAAGCGTGAACCCGGAGCCAATGGTTTAGCTTTGGACGCGGATGGGAATTTGATTTTGTGTCAACACGGAGAAAGACAAGTCGGGAAAATGCTGGCTTCGCTCAATGCGCCAAAATCTGAATTTGAAGGGTTGGCCACCGGATACGATGGGAAGCGGTTCAACAGTCCCAATGACTTGGTTTTTAACTCAAAGAGCCAGCTTTTTTTCACCGATCCTCCTTATGGAATGGACCCTTGGGATGAAAAAGAATTGGATTTTCAGGGAGTATATCGTTTAGATACCGACGGTAAAGTGAATCTATTGATAGATACACTTAGCCGACCCAATGGAATTGCCTTGAGTCCCGACCAAAGGATGCTTTATATCGCACAATCCGATCCGGGGAAAGCTAGATATTATGCCTTTGATTTCGATGAAATGGGAAATGTGATTTCCGGGAAAGTGATATTTGATGCCACTTCGCTTCAAAGCGAATCTCGAAAAGGACTTCCTGATGGACTGAAGGTGCATTCTGGCGGTACTCTCTTTGCTACCGGACCGGGTGGGGTTTTGGTGATTAGTCCAGAGGGAAAGCATTTGGGTACGATCCTAACCGAAAATGGAACGGCGAACTGTGCGTTTGATACCGGAGAAAACTACCTCTATATGACTGCTGATGCGTATTTGATGAGAATTGAGTTGAAGTAGGGGGTAGGGAAGTTTGGGGGCAAGGAGGTTAGGAGGTAGGGGAGTCAGGAAGTTTGGGATGTAAGGAAGTGTCGTCACTGCGAGGAGCAAAAATAATCCTTCAATTATTTCCAAATTTTGCTGCGACGAAGCAGTCTTTATGTGGAACTCTACTTCGAAAGATTGCTTCGGGGCTTGTCCCTGTGTTTTGATATTCAAAGTCTACTAAAAGCCCCTCGCAATGACGATAGACGTCACTGCGAGGAGCAAAAATAATCCTTCAATTATTTCCAAATTTTGCTGCGACGAAGCAGTCTTGATCGGGTACTCTACTTCGAAAGATTGCTTCGGGGCTTGCCCCTGTATTTTGATGTTCAAAGTCAATTAAAAGCTCCTCGCAATGACGATAGACGTCACTGCGAGGAGCAAAAATAATCCTTCAATTATTTCCAAATTTTGATGCGACGAAGCAGTCTTTATTTGGAACTCTACTTCGAAAGATTGCTTCGGGGCTTGCCCCTGTGTTTTGATATTCAAAGTCTACTAAAAGCCCCTCGCAATTACGGTAGACGTCACTGTGAGGAGCGACAACAATTCATTAATTGATTAAGATTTTTGCTGCGACGAAGCAGTCTTGATCGGGTACTCTACTTGAAAAGATTGCTTCGGGGCTTGCCCCTGTGTTTTGATATTCAAAGTCTACTAAAAGCCCCTCGCAATGACGGTTAAACCTTCGGCAACTTCCAAGGTTCCCGATACTCCGGCCAAATCATCGCATTGGCTGCCCCATTCCCGATAAACTGTCTTTTTTCATCATCCCAAGTCAGGCTTTCGGCCCCAATTCTTGCAGCAATATTCGGGATATGGGCATGTAGAGCTGCCAGTCTTCCTGCCTCGGGAGGGCAATTGGGTTGGTTTCGGGTTTTGATGCATTCCACAAAATTGGCCACGTGGAGATTGTGGGATTCTTTGGTGCCTTCCAGCTTTTTGACCTCGCATTTTGGGGCATTGGCAGTTCCATCCCATTCGGGGTAAATTTCGTAACCGCCTCGGTTGACAACCAGAGTGCCCAATTCACCCACATAAGCAATCCCATAAGGTTTGTTGTAAGGTCCGCTTTGCAAACCCCCGTTCATATCGTAATTGATCAGAAAATCTTTTTTGGGAAATAGCACATTCATCGTGTCAAAGGTGTCCCGGTCCCGGTTTTCCTTATTGACATTTTTGGCGTAAGTCATCACAGTCGAAGGTGCAGCGGGATTTTCTTCTACCCAAATCGCCATATCCAAGAGATGTACACCCCAATCCGACATCAATCCTCCTCCGTAATCCCAAAAGTGTCTCCAACTCCCATGGAAGCGATTGGGATTGAAGTCCCGCTTGGGTGCGGGTCCCAGCCAAAAGTCATAGTCCACCCCATCCGGAACTGGTGTGGCAGGTTTAAACTCGTTGCCGAGACCGTAGTTGAAATTGGACCAAATGTTGATTTTTCGGATTTTGCCCAGATAGCCGCTTTTGACCAAATCACGGGACTCGATAAATGCTTGTCCGGCCCGCTGCTGCTGCCCGACTTGGATGATCCGCTGGTACCTGGATTCGGCTTTGACCATGAGCTCACATTCCCCGATGGTATTGGCCATGGGTTTTTCCACATAGACGTCTTTTCCGGCTTCGCAAGCGGCCAAAGTAATCAGGCAATGCCAATGGTCCGGAGTGCCAATGATGACCGCATCCAAATCTTTTCTTTCCAGCAGCTTTCTGAAGTCGGTGTATCGCTCGGGTCTTTTTCCTGTGGCATCTTCCACCTCTTTCAGTCGCTTGTCCAGTACGTTTTGGTCCACATCGCAGATTGCCACGCAGCTCACCTCGGGTAAGGCAAGGTGATGTCGAAGGATGCCAAAGCCCATATTATTGGCACCAATCAGGGCCACCCGGATTTGATCACTTGGGGCAATGCTTTGCTGGGCTTGCAGTAGTGCGGGTGATAGCCAAAGGCCACCTGCAATAAGACTGGATTGGCGGATGAAGGTTCTTCGATGGGTCATTTTGGGTCGGGATTGGAGATAGTCATTTTCAATTTAGCTGAAAATGGAAGGATAGAAAATCGACTTCTAATGAAAATACTGATCTCTGTCAGCTTTTTAAAAAATTATTCTAGAAAATGTGAATAAGTCAAAAATAATGGTGGATATCATGTGTTTATACGAGCATTTATTCGGGGAAAAGTTGTGGGAAAGTTTTTAGTTAAAGGCTTGTTTTCAGGGCTTTATTGATGCAACTTTGATTATACCAAGTGAGAGATAAAAGGCCGAAAGTAAGATTTCGGACCGTAGTTTGACAGGATGAGATCAGGCGCGAAGGGGAGTTTGCCGAAAGGTAAATTTCTGAGACGGACCACCGCAGAAGTGCCAAAAACGATGAACTGAATCTAAGTTTCTCTTCGGAGAATTTAGAGTTCCGGCATGAAGGATTGAGAAAGCAATTTCTCTTTTGAAAGAGGCAACTCCAGAAATGCAACCACGGATTAATCAGCGCTTGAATCCCTCGGGTGAAAAGCAAAACCATCGGGCACAAAGGAACAGCTGCTCAAATGCAGCCGTTTGAAACGGACCACCGCAGAAGTGCTATCACGATCGGCCCTAGAATCCGCCCTCGGGCAGATTCAGGATACCGGGCATGAAGGGGCTTTCCTTCGGGAAAGTCTGAGAAGGGCAACCGCAGAAATGCAACAAGGTATCTGAAAACGGGGACATGCTCTTAGGAGCGACTTCAACCTCTCGGTTTTGACTCGGGCAACTGGGAATAGCCATATGAACTGTAGCTTGGAGTGAATTGGGGACTATGGTTTTCAACTCACTAAATGGGAAGCTTTCGTCAAGAAATGCTTCCCATTTCTGTTTTTAGCTGTTTTTTATTTTAACACTCTCATTCTTTTTTTCCAATCCATTAGGTAGTCCAACCGATATTTATTTACCGTTCGGGCTCCTGGACGGTCATTTTCGATGAATTCCAAATCTTCTCGATCAGTCCAATAGTTGAGCCTATCAGGATTTTTGGAAAATGAACCTCCCCAACTTTCTCCTTCCGGATTTTCCGGATTTCCATTCAGCAGATAGAGGACGCTGGGTGTGTCCCCCATTTTGATATCCGGCTTTTTTTCAAAAAACAGCTTACCCATTGCTCCAAAGTCTTTGACTGAATTTTCTACAAAGGAAATATTCCCCCAAGGTTCCTCTTGAATCCCTCCCATGTACATTCCTCTAAAGGTGGTGTTATTTTCAATCCACCAAAAATCCGGATGCTCATTCCATAAATAATCTCGTGATTTGGGATCCTGTTGGGTGTTCCAAGAACCTATTGAATAAACCAGAATCAAGGATTTAATCTCCGGATAAAAATGAATGGCCTGAGCCAAATCCGTAATTGATCCCCAAATGAGAACATAGACCGGCTGGCCAAAATCGAGAATTTGTTTTGCCATAAATTCAGCCCCTGCACTCAGTTGTTCCGGCTTTTCTGTGCTTTGGATTTCAGTTTCTCCCTGACTGGAGACTTTTCGAAGTTGTCTAGGTTCAGGGTAATCCAGACCGGTAGCTTTCAAGGTTGGGAAGTCAGATTCATAGGCTTTCAAGACCTCCTCGATATCACTTAAACGACCTTTTCCTGGAGGGGAAGAGATGATTCCCAAGATTTCAAATCGGTCAGCATAGAGTAAAAAATGAATCAATGATTGATGGTCATCCGGATCATCGCCTCCGATGTCAGTCGAAATGATCACTGGGATCTTTTGTTGGGCAAAAGTCAGGGCTGACCAAAAGAAAGCTAAGGCAAGTAATAAATACCGGATTGTCTTCATTTTATGGAATTTGGAAAATCAAAATACTCCCACTTTCTTATTTTTGAAAACAATCCCCTAGCTATGAAGCATTCGCCCTTATTCTTTTTGATGGCATTCTTTTTTTGGAACTGCAGTTCTCCAAATCAAACCCAATCCACATCCCCCACCGATCGACCCAATGTGATCTTTATTCTCGCCGATGATCTGGGTTATGGAGATTTGGGATTTTTGGGGCAGAAGTACATAGAGACTCCAAATATTGATCGGCTGGCTGCTGAGGGGATGGTTTTCCTCAATCACTATTCCGGCTCTCCGGTCTGTGCACCTTCCCGCTCTACCTTGTTAACCGGTCTGCATACCGGGCACACGCCAGTTCGGGGTAACTATGAAGTCCAGCCTGAAGGACAATACCCGATGCCCGACACGCTTCAGACTTTGAGTAAGATTTTTCAGCAAGCTGGCTATGCCACAGGAGCCTTTGGCAAATGGGGCTTGGGCTTTATCGGAACTTCCGGTGACCCAAGCAATCAGGGCTTTGATCAGTTTTATGGGTATAACTGCCAACGCTATGCGCATCGCTATTATCCAGCTTACCTATGGGAAAATCAAACTCAGGTCAATCTTCCTGGGAATGACTGGACCAATAAAGTCACTTATGCACCGGATTTGATTCAGGAGAAAACGCTGGATTTTATTGAGAAAAATGCCAAAAATCCCTTTTTCCTCTTTATTACCATCGTGATGCCCCATGCCGAATTGGCTGCGCCTAAAGATGAGATTTTTCAAAAGTATCGGGCGAAATTGGGAGATGAAACACCACATAAAGCCCCAAAAGGAGGAGATTATGGACCCGAAATGTTGATTCCAGGTTATCAGTCAACCGACTATCCCCGAGCGACTTTTGCCGCGATGGTGGAGCGGATCGATCGATATGTGGGAGAGGTGGTAGCCAAGCTGGAGGAATTGGGCTTAAGTGAAAATACAATGATTGTCTTCACCTCGGATAATGGAGCACATTTTGAAGGAGGGGCGGATTACGATTTCTTTGACAGCAACGGGCCTTTTCGTGGGCTTAAGCGGGATTTGTATGAGGGAGGAATTCACGTTCCTATGGTCGTGAAGTGGCCCGGAAAAGTGAAAGCCGGAAGTCAATCCGATCATGTGTCGGCCTTTTGGGATTGGTTGCCCACTTTTGCAGATATTTTAGGAGAAAAGTCTCCGGAGGGAATTGATGGGATTTCTTTTTTGCCAGCTCTGTTGGGAGAATCCAATCAAGCCAAACATGATCATTTGTATTGGGAATTTCATGAATTGGGAGGCAGGCAGGCTGTACTGAAAGACGGTTGGAAGCTGGTTAAATATCAGATAAAGGATTCCACCAAGACCAGCACTGAGCTTTATCACTTGACAGATGATCCGGGAGAAACAAAGGATTTGGCAGAGCAAAATGCGGTAAAAGTAAAGGAATTGGAGGGGTTGATACTAAATGGCCGAATACCCAATCCCGTTTTTCGCTTTTTGGAAAAATAAAAAACGGGAGCCATCCGGCCCCCGTTCCCTTACCCAATCATTTACTTATTACCCTATAAGTTGGATGAATATATTTTTCTTTTGATCGGAGACTATCCTTCTCTGACCTGCCTTGCCCTTCAGGTCCAATCCCAAGCCACAATAGCCCAATCGAATAGGTCGTCTTTGAATTCATGGATGACCTCAAAGCCCACTCTACGGTGGGCAGACAGGGACCGGGTATTGCTTTTCGCAATTTCGGTGATGGCAAAAGAATAAGTTTCTGAAAAAGCTTCTCGATAGGCTGCATACATCCGATCAAAAAGTCCCTGTCCCCGATGACTTTTCCCCACACAAATCTGACCGATGACTAGGTACTCAAAATCTGAAACTCTCTTCCCCTGATAGTACAATTGATCAAATTGAGCGAACATCGGGATCAAAATCGGAACCAAATCCTTGCTCGCTTTGGTCATCGCCAAAATGTACCCCACCACTTTCTCTCCATCTTTGGCTATGATGTGGGGAGCGATGGAATTCATCAGCTGAAGCTGGTCCATGTTGTGTCTCACCGTCACGAAACCTTGCTCATTCTTTTCCGACTCGGTGACGGTGTGGAGGTGGTTTTCCCATTGCAAATCAAGGATTCCTTGTAATTCGGTCTGAGTCTCTGCAGATTTTATTTCAATCATTTGAAAAAGGGTGGATTAGCATGGAGAAAAATACCTCAATTTTTTCTGTTAAAATTCAGAAATCACCAAATATCCCAAGCAGGACAGATTGAATTTGAAATTGCTTAGTTTTATCCAACTCAACCCAACTTTATCTCAATGAAATTCAACAAATACTTCTTCGGAACTTGGATTTTCCTGTTTGCCCTATTCGCCTATTGGCAGTTTAACGATCCCGATCCGGAGGTTTGGGTCAGTATCTATGGAGTTGCCATGATTTTCTGCTTGCTGGGTGTTCGGGGGATTTTCCCAAAACTCCCTCTGACGCTGGTTGTGGTCTTAGCTGTTTTAGGAGCGATTTACTTCTTCCCGGGCGGAGTTGGAGACTGGATTGCAGATGAGTGGGCACAAAAAGACCTGACCATGAAGACTCCTGAAATGGAAGAAAACCGAGAGACTTTCGGACTTGCAATAATTGCATTGGTACTTAGCCCGGCTCTGTATAAGGCCTGGAAAAAAAATCCGTAGCATAGACCTTTATTTCAACCTCCGAAGGAGGTTTTATTTCCATCGTATTTCAATTGTATTTCCCTAAATCAAACCCACTAACCTGATGAAAAAAGTACTTCTTTCTGCTTTGGCCATTTTGCTTTGCTTTGGAGCCTTTGCTCAACTACCTAAGACCTCTACTTCCAGATATTTTGAAATCCGAAAGTATATCGCTCACCCCGGTAAACTCCCGGATTTGATCAAGCGCTTTGAAGATCATACCCGCCATCTCTTTGAAAAGGCCGGGATGGAAAATATCGTTTATTTCGTGCCTGAGGAAAACACGGACAATTCCCTGACCTATATTTTGGGCTATCCGGATGAGGCTGCCAGAGAAAAAAGCTGGGAAATCTTCCTGAATGATCCGGTGTGGAAAAAAGCCTATGAAGAATCCCGGGTGAAAGGTCCTTTGGTCAAAAGTATTGAACAAACCTTTATGGTTTTGGCGCCGGAACTGAATGATACTCCGATTCCAACCGGAAGTGGGATTTTCCAAATGAGAACCTACCACTGCTTTCCCGGCAAAATCGAAAATATTCAGGTCCGATTCCGAGACCATACCAGAGCCTTATTCGAAAAGCAAGGTCTGAAGAATTATCCTTATTGGCTGACTGTGGAAAAAGACGGTAGCCAACCCAAATTGGTTTATTTGCTCGGACATGATTCCAAAGATGCGTTCAATGCGGCATTTGACCGGTTCCGTGTAGATCCAGAGTGGATCAAAGCTCGAGATGCTTCAGAAGAATCAGGAAAAATTGTGGAGAAAGTAGATGCTGTCTTCTTCAAAACGCTACCATTTTCTCCGATGAAGTAGGAAAGTTAGGAGGTAAGGAAGCCAGGAAGTTGGATGATCAAAAGTTGACAATTGAATATTCTGAAATTCAAATAAGGGTCCTTCGAAAGGATCAAAAAAAAAGCCATTCCGAAAATCCGGAATGGCATTTTTATTTAGTTAAAGAAGGAGGTTACTTGGCATTGAAAGTCATACTTATAATGATGGCAGTACCTAAATCTGACCCATTTGGATCACTGACGAAGTAAAGCTTGTGCTTCTGTCCGTCTTGCTCGCCGGTCAGTTGAATATTGGCCATAAACATAGGTAAAGGCATCTGAGGCACTTGCATTCCCGGTCCAGGATTGACGGAACCTTGACCTACTACCGGACCATCTGGGCTATCCAGTCTGATTTCGAAGGTAATAGGATTGGTAACTTCTCCTTGGATAGCCATGTTGAGAGTCACCGAACCAATACCAGTCAGGTCAGTTGCTGGCATGGCAAAAGAGGCCGCCTGAGCTGGAATAGTCAGGAGAGTTTGGCCATTGAATACCATTTTGTTGTAGCCGGCAAATTCTCCTGCCATAGCAAGACTAGGGGAATTGGAAGTCAGCATGGCTGAGTTGGCTCCTGTCAAAGGTTTGATATTTTCTCCTCCCTTATCTGTATAAGTTGCTGAGATCACCAAAGCTCCCGTAGGGGAAGCTTGCTTACCCATTGTTGGCTCGACCGAGCCCTTAGTAGGGAGACTTGCTTTCGCTTCATTTCTCAAGGATAGGATATAGGTCACCAAAGCATTGGCATCGGCTGATTTCAAATCCGGATTTGCTGGCATGGCTGTTTCCCCCCATACGCCTCCGCCTCCGTTTTTGATCTTATTGAGGAGGTAGTTTCGATCTCTTTCCCGATATTTTTTAGCAACGTCGGTATAAGCCGGTCCGATGGAAGCTTCATTTTCTTTGTGGCAAGTCTTACAAGTGAGCGATTGTACCAGCGATTTTCCGGTCATTGCTTCACTCATCACTTTGTGTCCCATGTCTGCTTCTGCTAAATCCACACCGGATACGTAATCCGCTGACACGTACATCGAGCTCATATCCAAGCTGGCTTCCGGCTCATCCGGATCGACGGCTGTTACAGTATAGGATACTTTCTTGCCTGGGAAATAGAAGGATTGATTGCCCTCAATCACAATCTGAACCTCAGGAGCCGTGTTTCCGGCATATACGCTTACGGGTACGCTTACTCCACTCAGTCCGGCAGGATCATTAGCTGTGACTTTGATCTCAAAGTCCCCCATAGAAGTATAGGTATGGGTTAATGTTGGTACTGTGGTTGTTTTGGTTTCTCCGTTTCCGAGATCCCAAGTATAAGACAAAGGATCGTTCTCTGGATCACTAGCACTGGCTGTAAAGGTTACAGTCAAAGGATTTTTCCCGGAGGATTTATCTGATGAAAGACTGGCTACGACAGGTGCTCTGTTGCCTCCATTGTAATCGATTCGGAACAGACCGGCATCCGGGTTTTTGGTAAACCAACCATTTCCATATTCCAAAATGTAGATTTTTCCGTCAGGACCCATTTCCATATCCATCAGGGCGTTGAACTTGGTCCCTGCCATAAATGGCTCCATTTTGTCAAAGCTGCCATCCTCAGTCATGGTCACTACTTTCACCCAACCTCTGATCCATTCGTAGATGAACAGTTTTCCGTCGAAATAATCCGGATATCGGGTTTCTGCTGGATACATGTCAGAGTAGTAAACTGGTCCTGCCATTGCATTTCTTCCGCCTGTACCCACGGACGGGAAGTCTGGAGAAGCGGCATAAGGATACCAGATGAAAGCAGGCTGCACAGGAGGCAATTGCTTTAAACCGGTATTATGCGGAGAGTTGTTTACTGGGCCAGCCGGGTCAAAAGCCGGCCCTGTTTGGCCGGTTTCGTAGTTGAACTCGCGATAAGGATAATTATTCCCGATGATATATGGCCAACCGAAATGTCCGGCTTTCTTCGCCTGATTGACTTCGTCATACCCTCTTGGACCTTTGATGTCCAGAGAGTCGTTGTTGGCATCTGGACCGACCTCTCCCCAATAAAGGAACCCAGTCTTTTGGTCCACTGAGATTCGGTAAGGATTTCTCAAGCCTTGAACGTAAATCTCCGGACGGGTGCCTTCTGTTCCTTGCGGGTAAAGGTTGCCCTCTGGGATGGTATAACTTCCGTCTTCATTGACCTTGATTCGGATGATTTTTCCTCTCAGGTCATTGGAGTTGCCGGAGCTTCTTCTGGCATCATACTGCTTGTTGCCGTCGCGTCCATCAAGAGGTGCATAGCCATTCAGACGGTAAGGAGTGTTGGGTTGATTGAAAGGAGTGGAGTTGTCACCTGTGGAAAGAAATAGGTTTCCCTGAGCATCAAAGGCAATGGAACCTCCGGTATGACAGCAGATATTTCTCTGAGAATACAGGTCCAAAATCACCTGCTCAGAACCCATATCCCATGATCCATTAGCAAATTTAAATCGGGAAAGACGGTTGATTTCTTCTGATCCGGTAGGAGAGTAGAACACATACACCCAATTGTTTTGGGCATAATTTGGGTCTTTTTGTAGGCCCATTACCCCTTCTTCCGCATTGACTCCCTGCACTTCTGCCTTCCAATACACATCCAGTTTGGCGACTTCTTTGAGTTCACCAGTCGCATTGTTGTAGTGTAGAATTTCCCCTCTTCTTTGGGCCACCAAAATGTCCAAATTAGGTAACACGGTCATCTCGGTTGGTTCGGTAAACTCCCCGATGGAAAGGGTGGTCTTGGTAAAGCGGTTTTCTTCAGGAGTTCTTTTGGATTTGGCTTTGGAGTAATCCAATTCTTCATTATCCCCGATGGCATACTGAATACCAGCCAAAAGGTGCTTAAGGAAATTCTCCTCAGAGAAGGATTCGTGTGTATGTCCTCCGCCGGTATACCATGCTCTTCCTCCGTCAAATTCGTGATACCAAGCAATGGGATGCTCACCCATGTCAGCTCCTCCCTGATAAGAGGCTTCATCCAGCATCAGGAGCTTTTTGGTGTTGGGGTTGATGTTTTTGTAGCTATACCATTCGTCGGTTCGCTCCCAAGATTCCGGAAGGAAGTCCACGGAAGGATGATTTTCTCCAGTTTTGGTAATTTTTCCCGGTTGCACATTGGGATGAGGATCGTTGATTCCGGGATGGTCTTCAAAATACCCCCCTACCAATCGTCCATACCAGCCCCATTCGTACTCGGTATCGGCAGCTGCGTGGATTCCAACAAAGCCACCACCCGATTGGATGTAGCGTTCAAAATCTGCTTCCTGGAAATGATCCAGAACATCAGCCGTAGTGCTGAGGAAGATTACCGCCGCATATTGAGCTAAGTTTTCCTCGTTGATGTTTGCTGCATTTTTGGTGGTATCCACCTCAAATCCATTTTCTGCGCCTAGTTTTTGGATGGCAGCAATTCCTGAGGGAATGGATTCATGATAATATCCAGCTGTTTTGCTGAAGATCAGGACTTTTGGATTGCCTTCCCGCTTTTTGGAACAAGCAACCAATCCCAATCCAATGAGCATAATCACCACGATTAGGCTCCTTAGGTTATTTGGGTAATTCATGAGGTTTGAGAATTTTTTTTGGGGAAATTAGGAAAAAAGTCCAAATGCTTGATTGATAAGAAATACAAGGAGCGATATAATGGATCAATCGGTCGATTTTGTCGATGAAATCCCAAACTAAAGTATTCTTGCTCCCTCAGAAACTTCTACTGGAATAAATTCCGGGGACTTTAAAAATCTTTTTTCATAGCCAATTTGTATATGGCTTTTGAATTTTTCCAAAAAATCCGTCCTCACCAGATTGATCGTGCATCCTCCAAATCCTCCTCCCATCATTCGGGAACCCAGGACTTCAGGCATTGAAGTGGCCATTTGAGCTAGAAAATCCAGTTCGGGGCAGCTCACTTCAAAGTCTTGGCTCAGGCTGGTATGGGATGCATCCAGAAGTCTTCCGAATGTGATTAAATCTCCAGATTGGAGAGCCTTTGCGGCCTTATGCACACGGGCGCATTCGGTGATGATGTGTTTTGCTTTTGGGAAAAGGGACTCAGGTAGGAGCAGTTCTACTTTTTCAAGGTCAGCTACTGATAAATCACGGAGCGTTTTGATATCTGGAAACTCAGCTTGTAGGATTTTGACACTTTCCTCACAGGCTTCCCGGCGCTTATTATACGCAGTATCCGCCAAGGTATGCTTCACTTTGGTATTGACGAGCATAAGGAAATAGTCTCCAAGCTGTACAGGGATTTCCCTGTGGGTATTACTCCTACAATCCAGCAAAAGAGCCTTTCCTTCCACCCCGAAAGCCGAAGCATAAGGGTCCATAATCCCGCATTTCACTCCGGCATAGAGATGCTCGGATTTTTGGGCATACAAGGCCAAGTTTTTCTTTGGGATATTGAAGTCAAAAAGCGCTGAAATCGCAGTTCCAATTCCAACTGATAGTGCGGCCGAAGAAGAAAGTCCCGATCCTACCGGAATATTTCCTCCAATGACCATGTCAAATCCCATTACTTCATAGCCAGACTGCTTCATTAGGGCGCACATTCCCATGGCATAGTTTGCCCAGTGGCCCTTTTTGGGGGATAATGAATCCAGATCAAAGCTGAATTCCTGTCCGAAGTCTGCAGAAATCAGCCTACAGGTAGGGGAATCGTTTTTCTGAATCGCCACCCAAATTCCCTGCTTCACGGCAGCCGGAAATACAAATCCTTCCTGATAATCTGTGTGTTCTCCGATCAAATTGATCCTGCCAGGAGCAAAGGCAATTAAAGGTGAACTTGAAAAGTTGGAATGAAAAGTAGAGAGGAGTAGGGGGTGCATTAGATTTGGTAATTGGTAAATAGTAAATGGTAATCAGTATCTGAAAATACTACTGACTATTTACCGTTTACAATTCACTATTCACAAAATATAGATAGTTAATGGTTTTGAAAATGTTGGGAAGACTTCCTAGGCACCAGCGTGGTTTCCAAAATGATCGAAATGGGATCTTCGGAAGCAATTCCGTCCAATTGGTCCAAGAGGTGAGTGGCAGCTAATTTTCCCATCTCATATCCGGGTTGAGATACTGTAGTCAAGGGAGGTTCTACTACTGCGGAAGTGGGATTGTTGGTAAATCCTGCCAGGGCTATGTCCTCAGGAATACGAATTCCCTGCGCTTTCCATTCGGTAAGCACATCCACAGCTACCGGGTCAATCATGCAAAAAACCGCATCCGGTCTTGGATCCATTTTTAGGATTTCCTGGGCAACTTGAATGTTCCCAGACTCAGTTAGATCGGTGATTTTGATCAAAGACGGATCTTCTTCCAATCCATATTCTTTCAATGCCTTGAGATATCCTTCCTTCCTTTTTTTGGAAATATAGAGATCTTCCGGTCCTGAGACATAGACGATTTTTCGGGAACCATTTTCCAAAAGATGCTTTACGACTTGATAAGCACCACCAGCATCATTGAAAGTGACTTTGGATACGGGAATATCTTCCTGAACCCGGTCAAAAAGAACGAAGTTGATCTCCCGGTTGTAGAGGTCGTACAAATGCTCAAACCGATTGGTTTCTCGGCTGAGAGAAATCAAAAGCCCATCTACTTGGCTGGACACCAAGGTGCGAATATTGGCTTTTTCCTGATCTAGGGATTCATTGCTTTGGCAGATGATGACATTGTAGCCGCGAGTATTGGCGTGATCTTGGATTCCGCTGATACAGGAAGCGAAAAAATGAGAAGTGATTTCGGGGACGATGACACCCAAGGTTTTTGATCGGGAAATCCGGAGAGATTGGGCCAGCAGGTTAGGCTGGTAATTCATCTCTTTGGCCATTTCCACAATTTTCCTTTTGGTTTCCGGATGGAGCTCAGGAGAGTCCTTCAGGGCTCTGGAAATAGTAGACACAGATACACCAAGTTTTTTGGCGATTTCCTTCATCGTGACCTGATGCCCTTTTTTCATACTTCTTCCTTCTTAATTCCCAAAATTGCAATCGTCTGCATTTACGAATAAAGCAAAGATTTTTAGAAAAATCGCTATTCCTGATAAACTGTGAATAAAACGGTCTCTCCTACAGCCTTCAATGTGCGGGAGTCGATCAGTTCCATATTGTCCTGATGGGTATGGTGATAGTGGCCAAATCCAAAATCAGGAGAAAATTCGATAATGTCGATCATTGGGATGCCAGCCTGAGCATTGACAAAATAGTGGTCGTCTACGATCTCTGGAGCGTCTTTTTGGATAAAAAACCCGGAATGCCCCAATTGGGAAGCGTGTCCCCATACTTTGGAAACAATCCCCCCGGCAAACTGTCTGGAATATCCTTCCCTGTAAAACCGTGCATTTTTAGCTCCCACGAGATCTACCAAAATTCCGTAATAGGCCGAGTAATTCGGGATGTGCTTGTTTTTGGACCAGTATTGCGAGCCATGGCACCACCAGATTTGGGAATTATTTCTTCCGGAGGACATTTCAGGTTCTCCATCATCCTCTCCGTCAAAGAAAATAAAGTCAACTCCCACTTCTGGCTTCAGACCTTGGCTGGAAATGGTTCTTGCGATTTCCAGAAGAACCCCTACCCCGGAAGCACCGTCATTGGCTCCGTCGATCGGTTCATTCATCCGCTCGGTGTCTTTGTCTGCGATTCTGCGGGTGTCCCAATGGGCTGCCAAAAGGATTCTCTTGGTAGCTTGGGGATTATAGGAAGCGATGATGTTGCTTAAATCCCAATTTAGTCCATCGTAGGTTTTCACCTGAAAATCCTGAGTTTGAACACTCATCCCATAGGATTCCATTTGGGAAATAATCCAGGCTTTAGTGGCTGCATGACCGGGTGTGCCGGGTACTCTCGGCCCGAAGTCTACCTGCTTTTGCACAAAAGCATAAGCCGAATCTGCATTGAAGGCAGGATAGGGTTTGACAACTACTTCGGCAACCTGCGTTTCTGTGTTTTTTTCACCGGAACAAGCCCAGGCCAATATCAACAGGGCAAAAAGCCAAATCTTGTTATTCTTCATATGCCCAGTCGATTTTGTCTTTCATGTCTTTGACCACAAATCCCATTTCTTTCAGGCCTGCGCGGATTTCATCTACCTTGGCGTAATCTCGGGCAGTTTTTGCTTCCCCATACAGCTTGAGCAAAAGATCCAGCATGGAATTCTGCACGTCGCTTTTCTCCTCAATCAGCCCCAGAATATCCACCACAAAAGTGATGAAGGTATCTTTCATTTTCTGGAATACCTCTTCTCCCAAAGCGGCAGAGGAAAGTTGCCCAGTGAAAATGGAATTGATCTTTTTCAACAGGTTGAACAAGTGTCCTATCGCCTGTGCAGTGTTGAAATCATCGTCCATGGCGCGGTAGGCGGCCGAGATGCTGCTTTCGACTTGCTTGATCTGATTCTCATCCAAAGCCACTTCTGCATTGGGATTGAACTCCAGCATTCGGGCGATTCTCAGCCCGTTGATGATCTTTTTGTAGCCCTTTTGCGCAGCCTTTAGTGCCTCATTGGAAAAGTCCAAAGTGGATCGGTAATGGGCTGTCAACATGAAATACCGGATGGTCATCGGACTGTAAGCCTGTTCAAGTAGCTTATGGTTGCCGGTAAACAACTCCTGAAGGGTAATGAAATTCCCCAAGGACTTGCCCATCTTCTGCCCGTTGATGGTAATCATGTTGTTGTGCATCCAGTACTTGGCTGGATCACGGTGATTGCAGGCATTGCCTTGAGCGATTTCGCATTCGTGGTGGGGAAACATCAAGTCCATTCCGCCTCCGTGAATGTCAAACTGGGTGCCGAGGTATTTAGAACTCATGGCTGTACATTCCAAGTGCCAGCCCGGAAAACCCACTCCCCAAGGGGATTCCCACTTCATCAGGTGCTCCGGAGCTGCATTTTTCCAAAGGGCAAAATCAACGGAATTACGCTTTTCACCCTGACCATCCAAGTCTCGACTTCCACTGATCAACTCGTCGAGGACTCGACCGGATAGCTTACCGTATTTGTAGGATTTGTTGTATTTCAACACATCGAAATAGACCGAGCCATTCACCTCGTAGGCCAATCCTTCCTTGAGAATGGCTTCTACCAAGGCGATTTGCTCCGGAATATGACCGGTGGCGCGTGGCTCGATACTGGGTTTCCAAGTATTGAGCAAAGCCATGTCTCGATGGTAGGTGTCCGTATATTGCTGAGCCACTTCCATGGGTTCGAGCTGCTCCAACTTGGCCTTTTTGGCGATTTTGTCCTCACCTTCATCTGCATCTCCGGTCAGGTGACCCACATCCGTGATATTTCGGACATAGCGAACTCGGTACCCTAAATGAGTCAAATAGCGGTTGACCGTATCAAAAGTGACTGCAGGACGGCCATGGCCCAAGTGTGCATCCCCATAAACGGTCGGTCCGCAGACATACATGCCCACAAAGGGCGGGTTGATGGGTGCAAAATCTTCTTTTTCCCTAGAAAGGGTATTATATAACTTGAGATGGTGCTGTTTCATGGAAAGATGCAATACGCAAGATTCAAGAACCAAGAACTGCAAAATGAGCTTTTGGGTTCGCCTTGCAAATTAGCGGATTTGGCTTGGGAAATGAAAGGAATTGAATTCTTGGGCCAGTTAACTTTTCAAAAGATCAAAACTTTGAAAAAGTTGAAGAACAAAAATCCCAATAATATCCACCTCTAAATCACTTTGTTTAAATCAAGCCAGTTTTTTTCAAAAGATCTACAAAAGTTTCTTTTGGCAGACTTTCCAACTCACTTTTATCAAAAATGTGAATCAAATAGATTTCATTTTGTTTACTTACAAAAAAGTAGATTACCCTAGCACCCCCTGATTTTCCCTTGTTTTTACTTGAGATCGAAATTCTGATTTTGAAGAGATTGGAACCTAGGGGAGTGCCTATTTTATAATCCTTTTCAAGTTTTTGAATGAGTTTTAAGAGGTCATCCTTTAGAGAAGGGTACTTTTTAAAAAGCCGTTTAAAGAACTTTTTAAAATCTGGTGTGAGAATTACCTCTTAATTCATTTAAAAAGTCTTTTGCAAGCTCTTTCTTTTGTTTTCCCAGCTTTATTTGCTTTACCTGAACTAGGCTAGATTCCATTTCTGAAATGAAATCCAAAAAATCTTCTTTTTCTACCAACTCAAATTCGATTCCCTCTTTTTTCAAAAAATCAGCGATAGACTGAATTTGTTTTTTGCTTTTTGGGTATGCTTTGATTCTTAGAGCTTCCATTTTTGGGAAAATTTTACTTCAAGTTAATTGATGAACGTTTAAAATAAAAAAAGTGAGGGAGAGAAAAGAATTTAGTCAAAATGCCTTCCTAAAATTTAAATCTTCGGGAACCTTGGATTGAAAACGTAAATTCTACTTTGGATAATGAAAAGCCCTTGTGGTGATGAATAACTAGAGCAAAGCTCCATGAAAGCCCACCTGATCCCATCATTTTCTTTTTATACTAAAAAAACCTCCGATCCCATTGGAGCCGGAGGTCTTGATACTATTATCTTGATACTAGATACTTTGATTAATGCTTAAAGTGTCTCACTCCGGTCATCACCATGCTCATGCCATGTGCATCGCAGAAGTCAATACTATCTTGGTCTTTGATGGAACCACCTGGTTGAACTACCGCAGTGATTCCTGCTTCGTGAGCGATCTCCACGCAATCTGGGAAGGGGAAGAAGGCATCGGAGGCCATTACAGCTCCTTTCAAATCAAATCCAAATTCTCCAGCTTTGATGATGGCTTGACGCAAAGCATCTACTCTGGAAGTTTGTCCAACTCCAGAAGCGAATAGCTGAGAATCGTTACTCAAAACAATCGTGTTGGACTTGGTGTGCTTGCAGACTTTGGCTGCGAAAACCAAAGCATCCAGTTCTTTTTCGCTTGGTGCAACTTTTGTTACCACTTTGAAATCAGCTTTGCTTTCGGTAGCCAAATCCTTGTCTTGCTCGATCACTCCGTTCAAAAGGGTTTTGATCATTTTGGTACCCGGAAGAGCCATTTTCTGGCGAAGCAGGATTCGGTTCTTTTTGCCTTTCAGTACTTCCAAAGCCTCCTCGGTAAATTCCGGTGCAATCAACACTTCGAAGAAAAGGGAATGCATTTCTTCAGCAGCCGCTTTGTCCACCGTCTGGTTGGTCACCAATACGCCTCCGAAAGCGGAAGTGGTATCTGCTGCAAAAGCTTTTTGATAGGCTTCCTTCACCGTATCCGCAGTGGCACATCCGCAGGCGTTGGTATGCTTCAGGATGGCGAAGGCAGTTTGTCCGTCAAATTCAGCAATCAGGTTGACTGCTGCATCTACGTCGACCAGGTTGTTGTAGGAGAGTTCTTTTCCGTTGAGCTGATCGAAAAGATTGTCCAAGTCTCCGTAGAAATGTGCAGCCTGATGGGGGTTTTCTCCGTAGCGGAGGGCTTTAGCCTTGTTTTCGGAAACCTTCAAAGCAGGAATTCCCTCGCTTTGGTTGAAGTAGTTGAAAATATGGGTGTCGTAGTTGGAGGACACTTGGAAAGCCTGAGCGGCAAAGTATCTTCTGTCTTCGATGGTGGTGCCTCCGTCTTGGGCCTTCAGTTTTTCTTCCAATTCTCCGTACTGGTTTTTGGAAGCAATGATGATCACATCCTTGAAGTTTTTGGCAGCGGCACGAATCAGGGAAATTCCACCGATATCGATTTTCTCAATAATATCTGCTTCTGATGCGCCCGAAGCGACAGTTTCTTCAAATGGGTACAAATCCACAATTACCAGGTCAATGGCAGGAATGTCGAATTCGGCTGCCTGAGCCAAATCCCCCTCATTTTCTCTTCGATAGAGGATGCCTCCGAATACTTTTGGGTGTAGGGTCTTTACTCTTCCTCCGAAAATGGAAGGATAAGAGGTGAGTTCTTCCACAGGGATGACTTCAGCGCCTTGTTCTTCGATAAACTTTTGCGTGCCACCGGTAGAGTAGATTTTTACTCCGTGTTGCTTAAGTAGGGCGATGATTGGTTCGAGGTTGTCCTTATAAAAGACTGAAATAAGAGCAGATTGGATTTTTTTGACAGCCATTTTTTAGATGGAAAGGTGAGAAATCAAGAAGTCGCAAAGGTAGGGAAAAAGCCCCTAAAGCCCCTAGATTTTCCTTTTATTCCCCTTTAGAAAAGACAGAATATTTGGAGTGAAAAGATTTTATTGGCTTAATTTTTCCTGAAAAACCCCCTGATTATTAATTAATTTCTATTTTGGATAAAATTCAACCTTCATTCCGATCCCCCAAATCCCATGAAGATGAAGCTAGTTTTTTATCTGCTCGTTTTTCTTTTGGTATTTTTTTCTGCTGACTTGGCAAAAGCCCAATCTGATTCGGAGTTGATTCTCGAATTGAAGCAAAAGCTACAAAGTACAACTTCTGATGAGGAGGTCGTCGGCTTGCTCAATGATATCGCTTGGGAATATTATTATCAGGATTTTGATAGTGCCATGCATTTTGCCAACAGAGCGCTGGCAATGGCTGAGGAAATGGAAAGCGTCTACTGGAAATCTGTCTCCTTGGAGATGAAGGCCATTTTGATGGAGCTCTCCGGGAGATTTGAGGAGGCTATTGCCCTTTATCTTGAGGTAATCCCTCTTAGGCAGGAAGTCGGAGGTGAAGGCTTGGAAAACACTTACAACAACATGGCAGCTCTATTTCAAAATCAGGAAAACTATGAGCTTTCTCTCATTTATTTTAAGAAGTCACTGGAGATTGAGGAATCCAGGAAAAACGAGGCCGGTATCGCGGCATGCCTGATCAATTTGGGGATTTCGTACAAAAATCTGAACCAATTGGATACCGCTGGGGTGCTTTTTCAGGAAGCAAACAAAATCTCTGAGGCCATTCAAGACTCCATACTGATCGTTCACAGCAGCTTGAGCTTGGGGGATTTTTATGGTAAAAAAAGTCAATTGGATTCAGCCAGATTTCACTATGAAAAAGCAAGGAAATTGGGTTTGGCTTCAAAAGACTACAATTCTGTGGGAGTAGCACTTCAGGGGTTGGGAACTCTTGAGCAAGTAGAAGGGAGATTGGGTAGAGCCTTGGAATATCTCAATCAGGCGGAAGAATATTTGGATAGGGTCAAGAGTTTTCTTGGGCTAAGTAATCTCTATTATCGAAAAGCACAGATTCTCAAAGACGATGGAAAGCCCGAGCAGGCCAATGAATACTTTGAAAAACACATAACACTGAATGATTCCCTAAGGACCATGGAAATACTCCGGCTCACAGCAGACATGGAGCAAAAATATGAGTCGGAAAGAAAGGAAAGGCAAATAACAGAACTTGAGCTGCAGGCTGCCGAAAGGGAACTTGCAGCCCGGGCCAACCGAACCAGACTGGGAACACTGGCAATCATCGCTCTTTTACTCCTCCTGTTGGGAGGATTTTATGCCTATCGGTATAAAACACAAAGAAGAAACGCGTTGATTTTGGGCGAAAAGAACAGGGCGATCCAAGTAGCCCTGCAGGATAAGGAAGTACTGCTGAGAGAAATCCACCATCGGGTCAAAAACAACCTGCAAGTGGTCAGTAGTCTTCTGAGTATCCAAGGCAGGGAGATCGAGGACGCCAAAGCTTTGGAGGCTGTGAAAGAAAGCCAAAACCGGGTCAAATCTATGGCCTTGATCCATCAGTATCTCTATGGAGAGAATGATCTGAAAAGCATCAATATGCAGGAATATGTAAGCCAACTCAGTCAGAATCTTTTTGACACTTATCGATTGGATCGGGACTTAGTTACCTTACACTTGGAGGTAGAACCAATCCATTTGGATGTAGATACGGCTGTTCCGGTTGGGATTATTTTAAATGAATTGATTACTAATTCCCTGAAATATGCTTTTCCGGAAGGGGAAACCGGAAATCTTCAGGTTAAATTTTTGGAGAAGGAAGATCTGCTGATTCTCCAAGTCAAAGATGATGGTGTTGGAAAAAAGGCCAGCCAAAACTCAGGGACTAATTTCGGAATGAAGTTGATCAAGGCCTTTCAGCATAAACTTGGAGCTTCGATTACTATCGAAACTGAGGATGGCTATAGTGTCACCTGTACCATTGGAAAATACAAGCGCATATGGGTAGAAAATATCGCATCCTGATCGTGGAGGATGAGCCGCTGATTGCAGAGGACATTCGGGGTTATTTGGAAGAAAGCGGCTTTGAAGTACAGGGGATAGCCCATGAAGGGGAAGAAGCACTTCAGCTATTGCAAGACTCTCAGCCTGATGCACTTTTGTTGGATATTAACTTAGGAGAGGGAATGGATGGGATTACCCTAGCCGGTGAGATCAGAAAGCTCTACCAATTTCCCTTTGTTTTCCTGACCAGTCATGCAGACAAAGCGACGCTGGAGAGGGCCAAGCAGACCATTCCGGCCGGATATCTCCTGAAGCCCTTTGATGGTAACAGCCTCATGACTTCTCTGGAAGTCGCCATTTTCAATTTTGAATATGCAAGGCAGGGTAACGATTCCATGGATTTAGAGAAAATCAATGAGGTCTTGCCCAATGCCCTCAGCGAAAGGGAATTGGAATTGGTAGAATTGCTAAAAACCGGGAAAACCAACAAAGAAATCGCTGAAGAACTTTTTATCTCGGTGAACACGGTCAAAACCCACCTTCAGCATCTCTTTGAAAAGCTCGATGTCAAAAACCGGACACAGGCACTTTTCCGGATCAAAGAACTGAAAGAAAACCTTTTATAGCATTTATTTTGCCTCTTTTTCCATAGGAAGAAGATTAAATCACCCATTTGGGTGACCCTGATTCGCTCCGACATTTTCAACTTGAAGCATTGATTTTGTTCCAAGAGAAATGGTGGCTATTCGGAAGTCTAAGTTGTTTACCTATTCCTTTTCTTTGATTCTCTGTGAATTGAGTGAAAGTGTTCTTCTTTTTTCAGGAGTTTTTTTATTCGCTTTTGGTCAAGGGGAAGCCATCGGGGTGATTGGCTTGTTGGATACGTTTTTGCTTTGTTGTTTTGCAATCGGTAATGCACTGACCGATAGTTATCATAATTTTTATGCAAGGACAAAGCACCACAGCCGGCTTCCCCTTGCCAAAAGTGTCTTCAATCGCTCCATTCGGATTTTTTTGTCCCGCGGCTTGAGAGTGTTTATCCTTACCGCTTTGTTGGGTTCTTTGTTGAGTGGGTGGATGTCGAGCGATTCGATCGAAATGCTCCTCGAAAGCCTTCCTTTGCTCCTTATTTTGGTGCTTTTGTTTTTTCTGGGTTTGAGCCATCATGCGCTCTTGGTAGGCATGGGGCAGCTCAAGACTGTTGGTGTCCTGGCCTTGATTTCCATCTTGGTCAATACCGGATTGGTCTTGGGCCTTCAGACCTTAAGCTGGGAATGGTTCAATCCGGTCAAAATCGTATTGATTTCAGGTATTCTATCTGAACTGATTTGGGTGATTCTTCTTCGATTTCAGGTATACCAATGGTTCAAGTCGGTGCCTTCTGTACCCCGAAAATCATTTCGAATAGACCAAGTATTAGTCAGGGCGGCATTTCTGCCAGGATTATCCGTGTTCTTTTTTTATCTCTTCACCTACTTGTTTATGGGGTACCTTACCATTTGCTGTGCCAGCTCCGAAGTGACTTATTTTTCTATGGTTTTTGCTTTGTGGAGTGTGATGATGGCTCCAGCCAACGGAGTCTATGAGGCGGCTCTTCATCTTTTTTCCAATGAATGGAGTAAAGGGAATCTGGAAAGATTTGAAGCCATCCGACGTTCGGTTTCCGTTCTCTCTTTTCTCCTGAGCCTTGGTGTTTTTTTCTCTCTTTTTTGGGTCTTAATTTACACCATGCCTGATGATCGATATCTATGGTCTATCCTGATCCTGCTCCCGGGGCTTGCCTTGCTAAATAGCCGAACCAAGTTTGGTTTCCTTTCTCTTTTCGTTCAAATCAGAATCCGTCGTTTTTCCCAACTAAAAGTGATCTATGCGCTATTGGTATTTGGGTTGATGGGGGCAGGATATCTGTTTTTTGAAATGAATACTCTCACCTTAGTCTTGAGTCTGGTATTGGGCCAAGGGGTGTTATGTTTTCTTTTGAATAAAGAGCTTCGTTGGGAAAATTTACTGATAGCCCCTTTTGCCACCTTTCCTCAGTTTAAAAGTGAGTGGTCTAGGTAAGTATCCTATTGGATAGGGATTTTTCAGAAAAGATGGACTCAGGATTTAAGATTTTCCCCATCCCTAAAATGAAGCCTTCTAAAAACCAGACCTGAGATGATGGTCAAGCTTCCTATGATCAAAAAGGTATAGCGGAAAGCTTGGTGGATTTCACTTTGGACGAGCTTTTCATCTCCTTCAAAAAGCTTCAGTATCAATAATCCCAGAGCCACCCCAAAGCCTATGGACAACTGCTGATTGACCGAAAGCAGGGAGTTGCCGCTGCTCGTGTGATAGGGTCGTAGGTCTGCAATGGCAATGGAATTCATCGAAGTAAACTGAATGGAATTGAAAAATCCCAAAATGGCGATGATAGGCAAGTGCCAATAGATGGACGCTTCCAGGCTTGGAATAGCAAAAGAGCAAATCAAGCAACCGATCAGGAAAGTGTTATACATCAATGTTTTTCTGTATCCTATCCGGTTCAAAATTCCCATCACCACAGACTTGCCAAGCATAGCGGTCAGGGCCATAGGAGCGACTATCCAGCCCGAAATCACAGCAGACTTTCCATAGGCAATCTGAATCATCAAGGGCAGGAGTAAGGGAACTGAACTGATTCCCAATCGGGTGGCGAGATTACCAAGGATACCGACCCGGAAGGTTCTTACCTGGAAAAGGTCCAATGGAAACAGTGGGTTGTCCTCTCGCCTTGCATGGCGGTAATAGAAATAGAGTAAAAGAAAGCCCAAAAACACTCCAATCAGCAAGGGGGTGAGTTGGACCGACTCTCCCAAAAGCTCAAGGGAAATGGAAAGGATAAAAGTGGCTGCTCCAAAAATCAGAAATCCTCTCAGGTCAAACTCTGATGAAGGAGAATAATAATCAGGCAGAAATTTCAGACTGAGCAAAATACCAAGGACAGCGATGGGGAGATTGATCAGAAATATCCATTGCCAAGACAGATAGTCCACCATATAGCCTCCCACTAATGGTCCCAAAATCGGTCCGATAAGGGCTGGGACAATGGCAAAATTCATCGCTTGCACCACTTCGTTTCTGGGAAAGGATTTGATCAGTGTCAGTCGGCCCACAGGCGTCATCATGCTGCCCCCCACTCCCTGAATCACCCGGGAAAGCACCAGCTGATTTAGATTTTGGGAAAGAGAACAGAATAGTGAACCTAAAGCAAAGACCATCAATGCCCCGATAAAAACCCGCTTGGTGCCAAATCGGTCCGCCATAAATCCACTGATGGGCATCAGCAAAGCCACAGTCAGCACGTAGCTGATGATGGCATTTTGCATATTCAGCGGAGACTCATCAAGGTCATAAGCAATGGCAGGAAGGGAGGTGTTTAGGATGGTGGAATCCAGCATCAGCATAAAGATGGCCGTAGCCAGAATGATTGGGAGAATTCGTTTTTCCTTGGAGTTTAAAGAGGTGGGATTCATTTGATTTTCGAAGAAAAATAAAGGGTAAACTACGGTAGTTAAGGAAATTAATCTCCTTTGGGTTCATTTCTTTTTCCCGGCAATACCATCCAATGAAGTCTTGGAATTACCGAGGATTTGTGCCAACTCCAATGCACATCCCCAAGCTACGGTGTATCCTGCTCCTCCATGTCCGTAATTGTGAAAAACAGAGGGGAAATCCCGATCAAATTCAAACCTCACCGAGCTTCGCTTGGGTCTCAGCCCCACCACAGTTTCCAGAATTTTTGGTGGCTCCCCTATCCCGAATCCCCGAAGTCGGGATAGGATTCTTGAAGTATCCTCGGGGTCTTCTTCTTCATTCCAATCCTGATCATAATCGGTACCTCCTATAATGGAATCACTGCTTCTTCCGATGATGTAAGAAAGTGCACCTTTTTGCGTAGGGTCGGCAAAGGAGGGGATATCCAGCTTTTCTGCCCGCAAAATCTGACCCCGCATAGGATGCAAATCCTCGTCTTTACAAAGTGCTTTGGCTCCCAAACCAGTACAATTCACCACCAGGGAATCTTGAGAAGCTATTTCTTCCAGGCTGCTGAAAGTTCTCAATTCAAAGCTTCCGCCCTGATTCAGGAATTGATCAAACAAATAAGGAAGATAAAGCGGTGGTTCGGTCAGGGGTACATCTGCAATCAGCCCTTTTTTCATTCCTTTTGGGAGCTCATCCCATGTGGCTTCTCTTACCGTTCCTGCAGGCAACTGATGAATCCATTCCTCGTCCTTCAGGTCTTTGTAGGCATTCAAGAACGAAATCATCGATACCCCCGCAGCATATTCGGACTCTTTTTCATAGCGGGCATAGCTGACTGCTGCCCATCGATCCACTTTTTTTCTGGGCTCGATAGTGTAGGGAAACCACACCGCGCCGACTTTATGGGATAGGGTAAAATCGAATTTCTCTTTGGCAAAAAGGCGAACATCAAAACCTGCCTCTTGTAGGGCTATGGCAGAAGTAAGTCCAATAATTCCTGATCCGACTACAGTGACCTTTCTGGCTTTCATTCAGAAGTATTATGCGGTTCTAAGGATCTTTTCCATCTTTTTTCCTTTGGCCAATTCGTCTACCAACTTGTCCAGGTAGCGAACTTTCTGAGTCAAGGGATTTTCGATTTGCTCCACCCGGTATCCACAAATAAGTCCGGTGATCAGATGGGCATTGGTATTTAGGTCTGCCTGATCAAAAAAATCATGAAAGCTGACTTTTTCATGGATTAATGATTGAATCTTCTCTTTCGAAAAGTTGGTGAGCCAAGTGATGACTTCAAGAAGTTCTTCTTCTGATCTTCCCTTTTTCTCCACTTTGGTCACGTAGTGGGGGTACACAGAGGAAAATGTCATTTTGGCGATTCTTTCGTCGGAATTCATATTCGGCTATTTAGATTGAAACCATCGAATCCAGTCCTGTTCAGCAGCGATATAGCCAAAAGAGGCAAAAGAACTAGTTTCCAGCAATCCCTGCATCATCTCTTTGGCTCTGGCCGTGTCCTGATGATACAGATACCAATTGGCCACACCGTAGCGAACCGCATCATTGGAGGGATTTCCTCCCGGACCTTGCTGGATGAGAGAATCCACCGGAATCCAGCCCTTGTACAAGTGGCAAAGATCGGCATAGCTTTGATTTTCGATCACGGTAGAATCCTTATGAATTGGAGCCAAAAGCGAATCCGCTTTGGCTGGATTGCCGAGTCGCTTCTGAATCATATACAGCCAATGGGTGCTGGAGACAATATTGTCGTAATGCGAACCGCTATCCCGGCATTTGAGATAAGCCTCATAGGCTTTCTCGTAGTCTCCAACCAGATAATAAGCCAGGCCCAAATGGTAGTAAATATTGCCATGGAGGGAACTGACTGGGATGTTCAGGGCATTGGGCATGCCATCCGGCTCGATTTCATTTTCGGTTCCCTGAATCAATTCAGCGGCTTTTTCTAAGTCTGAGATGGCTTTTTCATATTCCCGAATGGAAATGTATCGATGACCCCGATGGCGGTAAAGTTTGGGTTCGTTGGGGAATTTTTCAATCCCTTGGGAAAATATCTGTATGGCCTGATTGTACTGACCCAAGTAGGCTGTCCTTCTCCCATACCAAATCAAGGCTTCGACATCTTCTGGATTAGCATTGTAAGCTACTTTTGCTTCTTGGTATTGGGTTTGGAGTTTTTCGGAAGGGGCAGGGATTTCATAGGTTTTCCCGATAGGAGTTGTAAATGTACTATCCCCAGATATTGAATTGCCAGTCTCTGCTATATGGCTAGTGCAGGAATGGGTGATCACAACAAAAAACAGAAAAAAGACTTTTAAAGTCAGGTGTTCATAATACTTCATATGCCGTATGGAATGCTTGAGTTCTTTAAAATAATTTTGAATTCATCTTCAATTTAACAACTCAGCACCATGAAAAAAATCGGATTACTCGCGCTTAGTCTGTATATAGGCTACAGCTCATTTGCCCAGAGCCCATATGATCAGGTAGATTTTCTCAAAGAAGGGAAAGCAAACGTCAAAATGGGTGGAAAAGTGGCTAAATCCTTTGTGGAAAACCCCACTTTTATCAACGATTACTATTTCAATCAGGCCACTTTCATGAAGGGGGAATCCCAGGCAAAACCAGTAAGTAATGCTGCTTCGGTCTTTTCTGATGTCACCTTGTTGGGGATTAGCCCCGAAGGAATGCAAAAATTGGTAGAGGAGCTATATATCCACATGGTGGGTGAGTTGGATAAAATTGGATTTAAACTGGTGGATGGAGATGCTCTTTTGCAAACCAAGGCTGCTCAAGATCAGATCGCAAAAGGGAAGAATAATTTTATGATAGGCCAGACTGGAGACGAACCCATTTTTGATAAGCAATCGGCATTTGATATTGGAGTTTATGGGGTAAAGGAACGTTTGTATTTCCGTCCAGCTGGCAAGAATGTTTATGTTTTTACCGGCAATATTCCCGGGACTTTTTATGGGAAGGTGGCTGCTGCCGAAAAAACGAATATGATAAGCGTGGGATACAATATTACGTTTGCCAATTTTAAGGGATCCTCCACCATCAGTTCCAATAAGCTGAAAACTCAGGCTGGGTTGGAAGTTACCCCTGTGATTCAGTTGGTAAATCCAGACGGGCTGTTTACTTGGATTACTTTTGGCCAATCCTATGAAGGAAAGAATGATTGGAGTGAAGGCTTGATAGAAACTGACAAGAATGATGGATCATATTGGGGAATTTCTTCCAATGCTGCCTATTCCCTTGTGGCCGATGAGGCAAAATACTTGGATGAGCTACGGAAAATAATCATGGCGATGCAGGTGGATATTGCTGCCGCGATCAAAGCCGAAATGTAAATCCTTTTTTCCGCCAGGAAGGAAGGGGACTCCTTCCTGGCTTATTTAGTTCATCAAAAATTTACAAAAAGTAAATCAATCAAGAAGAATTCTATATCGGAAAATTAAAGTCCAGACTTGAAAATCCGATCCATGAGCACCCATTTTTCTCCGGGTTTGGCCCAAGGCAAAGGTTGCTGAAATCCCAACATCAACTCCTCCCACTTGGCAATGATGGGATTTGCGGCGTCCATTTCTGCCTTTTTCTCGAAAGTAAACTCATCCACTGTTTCCAAAATCATAAACATGCGGTTGCCTGTTCGGAAGATCTCAATATTCAATATTCCACAGTCAATGTCATGCTGAGTCACTTCCGGCCAGGCGGCTCCCGGAGCATGATGGGCTTCATATTTTTTGATAGATTCCGGATCATCGATAAGGTCGAGGGCAAGGCAAAATCGTTTCATGAGGAGAAGTTTGGAAGTTGGGGAGAATGGGAGTTGGGAAGTATGGAGGTAAGGAGGTATGGAAGTTAGGAAGTCATTGTGCCATATATCTAGCGAAAGTATTTTTTGAATTGCTTGATGGTTTGTTTTGCTGCTTCGTCCGGACTGGGGTAGGGGAAAGCTTCTGCAGAAATGTAGCCGGAATATTCCGATTCTTTCAGGGCTTCAGCAATCGACTTCATGTCCGTATGACCCAAACCTATCGGTCTCCGATTGGAATCAGCGAAATGAACATGTCCGATTTGTTTGGCATTTGTCACTAGACTATGAGGGAGATTTTCCTCTTCGATATTCATGTGGAAAAGGTCAGCCAAAAGGCGAATTGCTTCCAAGTGATTTCGCTCCAAAAACTCACTTCCTGACTGAAGGGTATTTATGAGATTGCTTTCGTATCGGTTCAAGGGTTCATAAATCAAGACAACCCCAGCAGATTTTGCGGTTTTTTCCAATTCTGAAAGCCCCTCGGCCAACAAGCCTAAGGTTTCTTCTTTAGTATGTCCTGTAGAGAAATTTCCCTGCATGGAACCGATGATCGCCGGAGCACCAAACTGAGCTCCGAAATCGATCATTTCTTCGATATAGCCAATCGCCCTTTTTCGGATTTCGGGATCAGGGTCGGTTAGGGTCAGGCCTTGAAGTACCTTCCCGGCACCCGTTCCCACTGCCGCAAGTTTGAGTCCGTAATGCTTGAGCTGGTCTTGAAGGTGGTTGGCATCCAGATCTGAACCCGATCGGGTAAAGAGTTCTACTCCGTCAAAACCCAATTCAGCAGCTTTTTTGAGGCTTTCCTCCAAGTTGTGCCAAAAGATCCATGGACCGATGGACATGCTATTGATAAGATTAAGCGTAATGGCAGATTTGATCATTGGTCTTCGAGATTGAGCATGATTTTAATGATCCCTTGAGGATTGCTGGCCCATTCTATGAGGGTGGCGGGGCCTTCTTCGATTGAAATGGTTTTGGAATTAACTGCTTCCACCGGGAATTTGCCGGATTCTAGGTATTCGATCACCTCGGGGAAGTCGGTTTTGCCCACACAATTCCTCGAACCCAAGATTTCAATTTCTTTTTGGACAAACAGCGAAGTGTTGAACTCCACAGGAGCTTTGGCGTAGCCGATGCAGACTACCCGGCCCAGAAAAGCCACTTCTTCCACCGCACTTCGGTAAGTATTTGGGCTTCCAACTGCCTCGATAATTACATCCGGGCCATCTCCATTTGTGATTTCTTGTAAGCGCTCGTGGAGGTTTTCTTGACTCGGATTAATGGTGTGGGCTACGCCGATTTTCCTCGCAACTTCCAGTTTGCTTTCGTCCAGATCGATGGCAATGACCTGAGCGCCTCGATTGACAGCGGAAGCCACAGCTCCCAGTCCCACGATTCCGCAACCTAAAACCGCAACCCAGTCTTCAGCGCTTATTCGTCCTCGGTTGACAGCATGAAAGCCCACCGTCAAAGGTTCCACCAAAGCCAGTTCTCTTAGGCTCAACTTTTCTGAAGGAAATACATCCTGCCAAGGTGCCGTAATGTATCGCGTCATAGCCCCTGGTCGGCGAACTCCCATGGTTTTGTTGGTTTTGCAGGCATTGGGCTGGCCTTTTCGGCAGGCTATGCAAGTGCCACAGGCGAGGTAGGGATAAAGGGTAACCCGAGTTCCGATAGAAAGGTCCTCTGGGACTTCAAGTCCTTTTTCTACAATCGTTGCTCCGACCTCATGGCCGAGGATATTGGGATATTCCTGTAGGGGGAAAAGTCCTTTGAACCCGTTCAGATCTCCTCCGCAAAATCCCACCATTCCTACCTCAAGTAGTACTTCTCCCGCTTTTGGGCTCGGTTTTGGGATTTCCAGAACTTCCGATTTTCCGACTTCGGTGAGAAAAAGAGCTTTCATTTGGATTTATGATTTACGAATTCAGATTTACGAGATTTTTAATAACTACAAACCCTTCTTTAGGGAGCCTAACTTTACAACCTTACAACTTTACAACCTCTTTTTTCTCTCTCTCCGATTCCTGCCTGCTCAAACATTATTCTCCGCTTTCCCTTCAAACCACATTCGGTTTTTGACCGGCTCGACAAGCGTGAGGATTCGATCTATTAATTCAGAGGGGATGTCTAAATCCACCGCTTCCAGATTTTCCCGGACGATTTTCACTTCGCACATGCCCACGATAGTCGTAGCAATAAGCGGATGATCCATCGCAAAGCGCAGGGCCACTTGACTGAGTTTATACCCATAACTTTGGCAGAGCTCTACTAAAATGGGTTGCATGGCTTTCACCTCATCCGGTGAGCGATGCCAAGCAGGAAGGGAAGCGTCCGAAAGGATCCGCTGCATCAAAGGAGCAGCGTTCATCAATCCAAAATCCATTTCCTGAGCCAGCGGCACCAATTCCTCATTGATCTCATCCTCGAGCAGATTGTAATGGGCCCAAGAAAGCACGGTGTCGGGATTGGTTTCCCGGGCAATCTGCGCCAAATACCGGACAGGCAAACCCGTAATTCCCCAAAATCGAGCTTTCCCGGATTTAACTACCTCTTGAATGGCAGGAACTGCTTCCTCCAAAATGACTTGTTTGTCCACAAACTCAATATCGTGAAGCTGAAATAAGTCCAGGTAGTCGGTTTTCAGCCGAGTGAGGGATTCATCGATGCTTTCCAGGATTCTTGTTCTGGAAAAGTCAAAGTGTTGAAGATCATACCTCCCGCATTTGGAGGCCAAAATGATATCTTTTCGTTTTCCTTCCAGAGCTTTTCCCAATCTGCTTTCTGCTAGAGTTAACCCGTAAAATGGTGAAACATCAAAGAAATTGACCCCATGATCCAAGGCTAAGTGCACTGCTGAGATGGCTTCTTTTTCATCCACCGGATCAAATACATTGCCCATAGGGGAGGCACCAAAGCCTAAAATGGAGACTTCTAGTTCGGTTTTGCCAAGTCTGCGGTATTGCATTGGATAAAAGCGCTGAGTGAATAGGTTAAAGCAAAATAGAAGATTTTCCCGAAGAAGGAATCCTGTGAGAGGAGGATCGGTTAAAGTCGGGTTTATTGGTATAAAAAAAGGGGACTTACTCCCCTTTGACATATTTTCTCCAGTTGTGTTGCTCTTTGAATCCCAATACTTCCCGGATTTTCCGATTGGAAAAAAGCGCTTCGTGCTCATCCAAATCATGCTTTAGAGGTACTCCTGGGAAAAAGCGTTCTGCCAGTTCCTTGCTCGGAATGATTGCTCCATTATGGTCATTTCCAGCATTGAAGACTTGATAGCCCAAACCGTCCTTTTTCAGGCATAAATCCACAATCTGTCCCAAATCACGGGCATCGATGTAGCAAAAGGCATTTCTTCTTCTCACCTCAGGATGCTTGAAGTAATGAGGAAAAAGTTGCTGGTATTCGTGGGGCTCGATCACATTGCCAATCCGAAGGGCATAAATATCCACTCCCGTTCTGCGCTGAAAAGCCCGGGCAGTTTGCTCATTGACTACTTTGGATAGCCCATAGCTGTCCATGGGATTGACGTCGTATTCTTCATCAAGAGGCAGGAAAGCCGGGTCGGTTTTTCCATCTGAGAAGCAAATCCCATAAGTCGTTTCCGAAGAAGCAATGATGATCTTTTTGATGCCAAGTTTGACTGCGGCTTCGATCACGTTGTAGGTGCCGACGGTGTTCACTCGGAAAGTTTCATTGTCGGGTTTGATCAGAATGCGTGGCACTGCGGCAAAGTGCACAACCGCGTCAAATTTGGGCACCCCAGTCCCGGGTTCCATTTCATCAAATCCCGCATACATACTCATCGCATTGAACATCTGTCCGGAATCGGTGATGTCCGCCGTGAGATTATCCACTCTGGGATGATTCAAAGGGGTCAAGTCTACATTGAGAACTCGGTGTCCTTGGTCAAGCAGGTAGGGGATGACGTGTTTTCCGGCTTTTCCGGAGCCTCCGGTGAAGAATATTCTCATGGTGAATTTTTGTCTTGGATTAAGGTTTTATTTTTAAAAACGAAAATAGAAATAAATACTTGGCTCTTAGTGAGTAAAACAGAAGATGCTTTTAGGTTTTAGCCTTGAGAAGCAACAATTACAGTTGTATCCCTGAAAATTCTTAATAAGAACCATTTCAAACTTATTCCTTAACTACAATCAGGGTATCCTCCGTTCCGGCATAGAAGACAACGATTTCGGCGGGCACATTTCCCTCATTTTTTCCATAATGCACTTGATTGACCAGCTCGATGATGGGATCTCCGGCTTTCATCTTTAGTGTATTTCCTTTCGAGTCCACCACGGTCAGTTCACCGCTGAGCAAAACGCCTGCGTTGATGACCGGGTGATAATGTTTGGGCAATTCGGAGTGGGGAGGAATGGTCACTTTCACAATGGAAATCTTCGGCTTGCCCGAGGGATAAGCTGGAAGAGAGTCCCCGTTCCAGGATTGGAAGGACTCAATCAGGACTTGGGAACTCGGAGCTTCCGTATTGTTTTTGTGGCAGCCGAGCAGTGAGAAAAAAAGAAGTGCTGCAAGGGAGTTTTTCATTGAGTTGGATGATTATTTGGTTTTTAGGTGTCTTGATTTGATTTATATTTTTGAAACCAAAATCAAGGTCAAACCGATAGTAAATACTCCAAAAAACAGGATCGAGCCCAAAATCTGAACCAGCAAACCCTTGACTATGGAAATTCCCCAACTTTGACCAAAAAGATCCCGATAGGCCCAAATCGAATAGGCATAGCCTACCACTAGGTAGATCAAATACAAACTCATATTGTCAAACAGCTCGGATACCAGAATGAAAGGTATGAAAATCAGTGTCATCTGATTGAAGATAAAGAGATTGGCTATAAACTGTTCCCAATAGGTAAGTCCTGACTTTTTGAAAAAAAGGTAGGAAAACAAAGCAACAAAAAACACGGCCACTGCAAACCAAAGGGAAAGGTAATCTATAAAGACAGACTGGTACACTTCGGAGAATTGCTGATTGAAAGCCTGCTGTTCCGGACTCAGGCTGGCAGATTCTGCTCCGCTCAAAGCCATATTTTGCTTGATCCAGAAGTCATATTTGATCGTGAGAAAAGCACTGATCCCTACCACAAAAAAGAAGTACCGAAGAGGATTGGTGATGGTGAGCCTATCCATATCGAGATATTCCCGGATGATTTTGCCCGGAAATTTAAACAAACCGATGACGGTGTAGACTATCCCTTGGTCCAGTTCAAAAATATCCAGAAAACCCTGCAGTAGATTGCGGAAAGTAAAGCGTCTTATCTTCTTTTCCTTGGTAATGACAGTCTCTTCGACTTCCCAAATTTTGAGTGGCTCCATGGTGGTTGATTTTCAGAGAAAAATAAAGAAATAATCCCAGCCTTTTGAGCTGGGAATAGGGGTTTGGGCCTGTTTTTCTGAAATTTATCTCTTCAGTCTGACTGGGATTTAGGATAGAAACCCCATGAATCATAGATGGGGCTGCATGGATAAGGGCTTCGCTTTTGTGTTTGTTATTTGGCTTGAATGACTGTAATGGGCTATACTTCAATGCCAGATATTTTATTCTATATCAAATATCACTTTGTGAAGGGTTCCGTTTTTAAAATTGAATTTGCCCATAGATTCATATTCTTCATTGACAGGTAGGCCTTCGTCTCTTCCGATATCGAAGGTTTCATGTCCTGTGAAAGCAGCATAGACAGTTGCGGTAATGTCCATTTCTCCTACTTTTTGGTCATTGATGAAGAATTCTACCAAAGACGGTCCATTAAGTCTTGCCTCCTTCATGGTGTGCTTCAAGGTGATTTTGACTTCACCAATCGGAATTTTTACGTTTCCATCGAAGTCATGCCAATAAAGCCCCAATGTGGAGTAGCTGTATCTCAGCCTGCCTTCTTTGATAAATAAGGCCTGACCTCCCAATCTCTCACCCACAGCGTAGATGACTCCTTCCGTTTGAGTGGTAGTTGTCATATAGGCGTTGATCTCGTAATTGGTGGACTTGATCTCCGGACCGGCAAGTTCGGGGACCCGATAGACGTTGGGAGTGAGTTCCCAGTGTTTTTTGGCTGCTCGCTGAGGATTGGACTCAGGCTGGAGAGACCTTCCCATGGAGCCGCCAATGGGAAACACATCGTATTTTTCTGCTTCCTTCCAGAAAAGCTCCTCCAATTCTTTGACTTTTTCAGGGTATTGATCAGCCAAGTTCACTGATTGGATTGGGTCTTCATCGACATTATACAATTCCCATTCTGTATTCAGAGGATCAAAGTTCTTTAGGGCTTCAGGATCTACGGTCCAGGGTACCCGGTAGGGTTTTCCGGAGATGGTCCATCCTTCATGGTATAGTCCTACAAAACCGGTCATTTCAAAGTATTGGGTGGGATGGTTGGTTTTGGCATCCGGATCATTCCAAGCGTAAGTCAGGGACTTGCCTGGGTATTCTTTTCGTTTTTGGCCGTTTACGTAGTCGGGTGTAGGCACTCCGGTCACCTCCAAAATGGTGGGAACGATGTCAGTGATATTTTGGAATTGCCTTCTCCATTCGCCGTGAGCTTTTATGGCTTTGGGATAACGAATGGCAGTCGCGGCAATAGTGCCGCCAAAATGCGAGGCGATTTGCTTGGTCCATTGGAAGGGTGTGGAAGAAGCATAGGACCATCCTACCGAATAGTGATTGGCAAGATGAGGCCCGCCCCACTCCTCAATTCCTCCAAATTCTTCCAGCTTTTCCAGTTGTTGTTCCATGGAAAGTGGAGGGAAGCCATTCTGGAACAATAATTCAGAAAAGGTGCCTGTAGGCGTTCCTTCTGCAGTGACTCCATTGTCCGCGGTCAAATAGATTACCAGAGTATTGTCCAGTTCTCCCATTTCCTCAAGTCGATTTATCACTCTTCCCACATGATGATCCACGTGCTCCATAAAGGCAGCATTGACCTCCATTTGTCGGGACAAATATTTTTTTCCTTCCTCACTGAAAGAGTCCCATTCGGGAATTACTTCTGGCCATTTTACCAGCTGGGCATTTTCAGGGACCAAGCCTAGTTTCTTTTGCCTTTCCAATAATTCCTGTCGGTAAGCATGCCAGCCTTCGTCGAATTTCCCTATGTACTTGTCTCTCCATTCCTCAGGGACCTGAATCGGGGCATGTACCGCTCCCGGGGCATAATACATGAAGAATGGATTGTCTCTCAGACCTTTCCAATTGTCCAGCCACTTGATCGCTTGATCTGCCAAACCATGAGAAAGGTGGAAGGTAGAGCCATCTGCATTGGTTTTGGGTGTTTCTATTGGGGTGGTGTTTTCATAGAGCAAGGGATGAAACTGATTGGTTTCTCCTCCTAAAAAGCCCCAGAAATATTCAAATCCCCAGATTCCTGTGGGCCAGCTTTCAAAAGGTCCTGCCGGAGAAGCTTCTTCCATTGGGGTGTTGTGCCACTTTCCAAAGGCGGAAGTGGCATATCCATTTTCGGTAAGAATTTTGGCGATAGAAGGGGTGCTGTAGTCGATCTGGGAGTTGTATCCAGGATACCCGGTAGCAAACTCGGATATGATTCCAGTTCCGATTTGGTGAATATTGTAGCCCGTCAAAATGGAACCACGACTCGGAGAACAAACGGCAGCTACCGAAAAATGGGTGTATCTAATCCCTTCATTCCCAATCCGGTCAAAAGTCGGAGTTTGCATGACTCCGCCAAAAGAAGAGGCATTGGAATAGCCCGCATCATCAAGCAGGATAATCAGAACGTTGGGAGCGCCTTCCGGTGCTTTGGGAGGGCCGATAAAATAGGGTTTGGAATCTACCAGCGTTTTTCCCTGTACCCCTTTCCATTCTTCATTGGGATAGGGGATTGAGTTTTCTGAAGAAGTTGGAGCGGGTTTTTGGCAGCTAAATAGGATTCCGATTAGTCCGAAGATGAGAGAAAGCTTTTTCATTGGTCTGGGTTATTGATACAAAAAAACAGGCAAGAGGACGGGGCTCTTGACACTTCTTTAAAATAGGAATTGAAATAGAAATTGTCTTGGACAGGGTTGTCTAATCTGGAGGATTTACCTCCTTTTTTCAAAAAAAAATTCAAGAAATCGCGGAGCTTTGGCCTACTTATTTTTTGGCGAAACAGACCCGGAGAAGAGGCCAAGGGTGTTTTCCATAATATCCATTGCCAAATCAATCATGCTTTTCACGGTAAATTGGTTGGGATCCAAACGGATATACCACGCATCGGTAAGGGTGTGGTAGAATTGGATAAACTCTTCATTGGAACTGCTGGAAGGAAAAAGACCCTTGATTTGAGGTAGAAGAACAGTGAAAGCCCGCTCGTTTGCGCTTTTGTAAAGTGAATAGAAATCCTCCTTCTCGGAATGCAAAAGCAGTTGGCGGTGAAAAAGTATCCCTTCTTTGTGGGAGTAAATGACCTCATAAAGATCCGGAATCAGATTCTTTACCTTCGATTCCAGTTCGATTACGTAGTCGTTAATTTTTTCCTTATGGAGGGAAAATAGCTCTTCCAAGAGCGCTTCTTTGGAATCAAAATGATAATAAAGGGAAGCTCTGGGAAGCTTGTTTTTCTCTGAAAGGGCTTTCAGGCTGAAATCGGGTCCTGCCATTGCAAATTCAGAGTAAGCTGCATTTACCCATTTTTCTTTGATCCCTTGTTCTAATCCCATAGCTGAATCTAAAATTCAATTTTTGGAAATCCTATTGAGAACTAATCCTTTTTAACGAATGATTAATTCTGATTTTGAATCGAGATATCCTAAGGACTGTAAAAACTCATCGGCCTTTCGAAGGGTCTTTTCATAAAATTCAAAATTCCGGTAATTGAAAAAGCCGTGAGGCTGCCCTTCGTAGAGGAAAAGCTCACATCGGCTTTCCACTTTTTCCATGACGGTTTGGTAGTATTTCATCGTTTCCACCGGGATCAGATTATCGTTTGTGCCTAGGAAAATGACCGTTGGGGGAGCCCCTTCTTGGATATTGTGGAGAGGAGAAAAGTCCTTGTAAGCTTCCCCAATGCGTTCAAATCCATATCCTCCCGGACCGTTGTCGATTACAGGATTGAAGAGGACCAAAGCAGCGGGTTTGCTGCTGACGTTCAGATCATCGGTTGGGTCATTGTAGCCATCGATCAGGGCTGTGGCTGCTGCCAAATGTCCTCCTGCCGAACCGCCGGAAGCGATGATTTTATTGGGATCGATCTGGAATTTATCAGCATTGCTTCGGATGAACCGCATTGCTGATTTGGCATCCTGAAGGGATTCAAAAGGGGTGGTTTGATTCCTCGAGCTTACCCGATATTCTGCCAAAAAACAGACGATGCCCCGCTCCGAGAAATACTTTGCTTGGGGCTCAAACTGAGCGGTAGTGCCACCCGTCCATCCCCCTCCAAAGAAGAAAACCATTGCTGGAAACCCGTTTTCATCTGGTTTTCCATCTGGGCGGTAAACTTCAAGGCTAAGCTCAAGGGTGTCTATGGTTTTGTAGACTACTTTTTCCTGGGCAACGGAGGACAGCGATAAAAAAAGACAAAAGATGAGACCTAGGATTGTCAGAACCAGATTAGTAAAGCGAAAGACTTTCAAAACCATCATATCCAATTATTTTTCAAAGCTAAATTCAATCGCGCGGGCTGTAGTGGAGGCAGTCTCCTCAGTGATCCCATACGGGAAGAATGTGTCTTTTCCTGCTTCCACAAAAGGTCTAAGATTCCCCTCTGCATCAGAAATATTCGAAAAATCGACTGTGTCGACCTTCAGAACAGTTTTGTCTTTGGAAAACAGGGTGACTTCAAATGTTACCGTGTAAATGTCCTTCCCGGAGTTGTTTTCGACCGTGAACAAAGCCACTTGGTTTTGTAACTTCATCAACTCCACGTGGATTGGATCTTTTTTGCAGGATGTAGCTAGGGCAATAAGTAGACTTGTAAACAGGAAGAGACTTACCTTGGATTTCATATCTATTTTCTCCACGATTGAACTTTCTCCAAGAAAAATGCAAAATATCTTGCTAAAAACCGCTATTGGTTTGGGCTTCGGTACTTGGATTGACTATGGATGGGAAGATCTAGTCAAAAGAGTTAATTCATCTGGAATGGAGTTGCTAATCCAGTTGGGAGAAGAAAATAAGTGAGAATAAAAGAGGTGGTTTCAATATTCTTAAGTGTTGTCCAACTAGATAATTGAATCCAGAAAGGATTTGGAAAAGGGCTTCAGCACTGTTTTTTTGAGAAAATGGAACAAAGCAGAAATTCTTTCTTTCATCAAAGAAGCATTTGGCAGACTGGGCGAAGGATTTAACAACTTCCTCCTCTTTGCTTAGAGCGATTAGGTTCACCAGTCACCTTCGCCCACTCTTATTTTCCGATATTGAAGACAAAAGCCCGGTATTTCAGCAAGGCTACGAATATCGCTCCTCCAAAGGCATTGCCCAAGAGAGCGGTGGATTGAAACGAAAGATAATCCACTAAACTCACCCTGTCAGACGTGATCATTCCAGTAAAGATTTCAATATTTCCTATAATACTGTGGTGCAAGCTTGCGAATGAAAGTACGGACGTAATCAGAAAAATAATCACGATTTTGCTGATCGTGTCTCTGACCGATGCCAATAACCAAGACAGCAAACCCATCAACCAACCAGCTACTATGGCACTGACAAAAATTACATGGATTTTTGCCTTGAGAATATGAAGAGCTATCGTCTCTACCACATGTAAATCGAAAATCTCCAATCTTGGCCCTAACCACACCAGAAGCATACCGATAAAATAGCCTCCCACAAGATTCCCGCTGATCACTAGTCCCCATAATTTGAGCATGCTGAGAGGAGATCTTTTCTTATTCAGTACAGGAAGGGTGAGCAAAGCCGTCTGTTCGGTGAATAAAATTGACTGGCCTAGTACCACAAGAATAAATCCCATGGGATAAACCAAGGCGATCATTTTAAAAATGGAATCTTCTTCCATCTTTCCTTCAAGAAAATAAAAAAGTGAGGCTAGCAGTAAATAGCTAAACCCAATTTCCATTCCTGCAGTAAGGGAACTGAGTAAAATACTGCTGGAGTTTTTATCATAGGTTTTTAGCGCATCCGTAATCTGATCTCGAAGAATCTCCCCGTGAGTCTTTGTCCCGTCTTTTTTTTCCTGAGAAGAGTTATGGATTTCCTTGTCTATTTCACGCTGACGTTCTTTTTCCAGCTGTTCGGGACTTTTCTCCTTTTTCCAGATCATACAGAATGGGTTAAGTAATCAATATAAGGCATAAACAGAAAGCTGAATAAACTGCAGAAAGAAACCCCGCATATTTTTTTCTGACGGATTGATTTTTTAAGTCTAAATGAAGACCTCTGCTTGGAATTCCTTGAATCCATACTTCTGAATTTGAATGGGAGGAAAGTATAATTAGGGGAATTTACCTTCATTTCCATGCCTTGGTTTATTTCCAGGTCTTTCTTAGAAAAGGGGAGACGAATGTTTATCTCAGAATATTCCAACTGATGCAATTCAGAATGCCTCCATCTTTTGCGAGCTCATTGGATTCGATAGGAATGATGGAGTCCTTAGGGAAAGCCTGCTCCAAAATCCGAATTACTTCTTGATCTTCCTTGAAGCCGAAACTAGGAACGAAGATTACCTTTTCCATCTGAAGGAAATTGATGTAATCCCCATTTGCGTGGCTATTACTTGTATTGTCGTAGACATTGTAGGGGAGTTTGATTACCTCCAATCCGGTGTTATGAAGGGCGATTTCGAAGGCCTCGTAGAACTTTTTGGGTTCTTTGGAATAGTCATTGGCCAAGATAGTTTTCTCGTCCACAAAACGAACCATCCCGTCCGCATGTCCGGTAAAATCCCCGGGTTGGGCAGGAATGAGAAAAACCCGATCCAATTCCAAAAGGTTTTTGAGTTCAGTCAAAAGTGCTTTTCTCTCCCAAGTGGGATTGTCTTCAAAAATCCGATCGGTCACAAAGGCCTGATGGGCAGAGCGCACCAAATTTCCCCCATCTAAAATGATCTCGGATTTCTGGGTTTGGATTCCCAAAGACTGGCAAATCCCATCGACATCAGATTTGGTCTTTTCATATTTTTTGAATCGAAGATAGCTAGGGTCGTATCGGAACTGGACAAACTTCTTTCCAACCTGAATCGGCATGTAATCCACCGCCCAAACATCTTTGGTGCCGGGTAAAAAGCCAAAATCAACTTTATGCTTCTTTAATTCCTTTTCCAATCGCGCATAAAACTCAGGATACTTCTTCGGAAGGGAAACAGCTAAGAAAAGGAAGTTGGTTTGGGAGTCGGGGGTCATTTTTTAGGGTTAATTGAAAAGGCATAATGTCTTTTATGCATATCATTCACTTGAGCATTTTTTCCCAAGCCCTTTCTAGGTCCTAGTGTAATGGGAAGAGGATCAAATGGCTTTTTGAAAAGCTTGGTTTGAATATTTCTTTTGAAAGCATTAAATCCGCTAAATAGGGTCATTGCACAGACCATAGGTCCTTTAATCTCCTTGTTTTGAGCAAGGTCATAAATCCCCCGGATCAAAATTCCGCCTTCTCCTTTGAGTTCAGGATTGTCCAAAGCGATATCAACTCCTGAATAATGAAAAAACCAATCTCCTGCCTTGGGTTGAATATGATTTCTACCATAAGTGGATTGATCAAAGTGTGTTTCTGATTTCCAGTAAAATTCAATCTCGGTCAATCGAAAAAGCTTGTCATCTTTTTGAATGGCATATTCTTCAAAAAGAGTCTTTGCAATTTCACCGAATCCGGCTTCATTTTCTTTGTCGGGGGTTATTTTTAGGAAGTCCATTTTTAGGGGATTTGATTTTGGCTGGTGTGATTAAAGAGAATATTAAAATCTCCTGAATAGAAAGGCATAGTTTCAAACTACGCATAGGAATGCGCAAACTACACTCAAAAGGGGGCTACGTCTAAATAGAGGCAAAGTACACTAAGTAGAGCTTTTTTGTTTTCGAATTCTGACATTAAGATTAAATGCTTCGTGTTGGATTACTTAATCTCAGATGTAATCCATTAATTGCTTCGGGTATAGCTCTTTGTGGACAGATTATAAGCCATAATCCCAAGATTAGCGGATATTCAATTAACAGGTTGGGTATGACTTTAGAATTAACAGGGTATTTTTTACTAGTTAAGTTTTCCCATCTCTCATTGATTCTTATATGTGGACTATAATTGGTTCCATTTTTTGAGTGAATTCTGCAAAATTCATTTTTTGAATCGGGGATATAAATATTTGAATGTTTCTTAGAGTATTGTTTCCAAATTTCTTGGCAAAGAGTTTTTTCCTCTCTATATACTAAATATGAAAAAAGTGGAATTGAGGACCATGAGATTGAATTATTACCTTTCCCAATTTCATCTTCTAATATGGGTTGAAATACCTCGAGGTTTTCTGATAGTTGATGCTCCAATACTTCCTCAATTTGTTTGTAAACAGAGGGGGTATTTTGGGAACATACTTTTAGCAGTAAGTCTTTTACAAGGCTCGAAAGGTTAGATTTTTTGATATCTTCTAACGCCCAAATATGTATTAGCGTTTGTATGAAAGCTGCTTCGCCCCAAATGTCTAAAACCGGCTCCTCTTGTTGGATAAATTCTTTTAAACCTTCCTCTATTTCCTTGGCTATTTGATTTTCCTCATTTTTTGTATCAAGCCAAAATAGACTCAAAACGCCAAGTAAGAGCGATTTTCTCCAATGATAGACTGCGAAATCTGTAATCGGATTTCCTTCTGACAGGTGGTAAGGTGATTTGGTAACCACTTCTTTCACCAAAAGCTCAAGATTCAACTTGATTATAGTGTTAACGAAATCTAATTGTTTGCGAATTTCTCTCGAATTCAAATCAAATCCGCATAATGTGGTAGCGTACATTGTCCAAGTGGTTACAATTGCCCAATGATTTTCTTTTTCAGAAAAGGTTTTTGTACAGATTGAAGTAAGCAAACTAGCACTATGAATTTTTCTTTTCAGACCAGAGGTTGAATTGTTCTTGGTGTAAAAAATATTTGTTAATAATGATTGAAATTTATCTGTTGGAAATAACTGATCACCTTCTGTGGTGAGGATTTCCAATAGTGTTTTAGTCTCAGTAACTTCTTTAGGCCAAAGATTATACTCTAGTTTTTTAGCCTCTTTAAGAAGAAAGCCCCTTGCCTTAACTTCTAAAATTCTTGAAGGATAACCATCGTCAATATTTTTCTGATTTTGATTTTCAATGGCCTGAATAACACTTTCCTCAATCTCCCCATTTGTAACAAGATATGATTTGTGGGATACTATATTTTTTCCTGGAATATGAATTTTTTGATTCATCAACTCGTGTAATTGGGGAGTAATTTTTCTATACTCATTTAGCGTCAGAATTTTGCCAGGGTTCCCCTTAAGTTGAAATGCGTGAACTATTCCATCTTCATCTACTGCAATAATGTCTTTTCCAAATTCAATTGGAGTATGTCTAGTGGAGATGAAAATTTCATATCCCAAATTGGATAGGATTTGACAAAAAATAGGTTGATACGTTCTCTCGGAGGCACTATCCAACCAGTTTTCTATTAGCTTCTCTAGCATGAGCCTCCTTTTGTTTTCTTTCTAATACTAAATCCATCCTTTTTCTCTGATCACTTGTTACCTTCATTCGTCTTATTTTTTTTAAAAGCTCTGAACCAACAAAAATCTGATGGTTTGAAAGGTCAAGATTTCCGTTTTCATCTAAAGTGAACTGGATTTTTTCAAAAGCTTGAATGATTGATTCATAAGGGTTTTCAAAGTTTGAAATCGTGGTTTGACCTGCTCTTGCAAGTGTTTTGTCAAGTTGATCAAATGCTATTCGTTCATACTTCTCAGCAGTTACCGTCGCTAAATCATAGAGTTTTGTGAAAACAGATTCTAGGGTTTCTGATGAAGGATCTAAAGTTAACTCCCATGAAATCTTACTAAACTCATTTTTATCCTGAAACCCATCATTTCTTTCAATTGTATGGCTATTTCCTTCATGTATTGGTGAGTTTTGAGCCTCTTTTAACATTGGCATTTGCTTTTTTTGAGCCCAATGATAAAACTCCAATTGGACCTTAAAAAGCCTTCTTTTAAAATTTGGAAGATCTGGTAGCATACGTTTATTATATCATATTCTATTTAAAAATTAGGTTTTTCAATTTCTTCTTTTTCCTTCGATTTATTTGAATTTAGGACTTTAGTACTATCTAAAAAAGAACATCTGTAAAGGAAAGAAAGTCAAAAATATGGACATTGTTGAAGTAAGCCCCCTGATTGGCTCAGATTCTCTTCAGCACCTTTAAAGTTTACTTGGAATCTGGGTGGAATTTAAGTCCCACCCAGTCTTTTAATTCCTACTCCATGACTTGTCCTGAATTGAGTTTACACAAAGTAAACTACTATGAAACGACAAAAAGAACAAAAAACAAGAGGAATAGGATCTCTGAGTTGGGCTGAACGGGAAGAAATGATCAAAGAGTATCTTTCGGAGAATTACTCAAAAGTTGAGATTTGGAAGAAATATACCGGTCAGTCGGTAGAGCATGGGAAAATGCTTCAATGGATGCGAATGTTAGGTTATTCTGATAAAATTGAAAATCCAATTAAAAGACATTTATCTTCAAGTTTCACCAAACAAGAACTACCCATTTTGGCAACTAAAGATACCCCGCAAGATCCAAGAGACCTTCAAAAACGCATCAAAGGGCTTGAACGGCAGCTTGAAAATTCCCAGTTGAAAGCCGAAGGCTAT
>NZ_BTPE01000018.1:0-61686 GCF_036245645.1 Algoriphagus taiwanensis
CTGACCGGTATATTTCTTCCAAATCTCAACTTTTGAGTAATTCCCCGAAAGATACTCTTTGATCATTTCTTCCCGTTCAGCCCAACTCAGAGATCCTATTCCTCTTGTTTTTTGTTCTTTTTGTCGTTTCATAGTAGTTTACTTTGTGTAAACTCAATTCAGGACAAGTCAGGTGGATAGAGGAAATGAATCCCCCTTATCACCTTTAAGGAAGGGTGAGTTGGTTCCCGATAATAGTCAAATTTTCTGTTTATAAACAAGCCAAGGATAGAACTAAATCAACTTCCCATTCTTAAACCAAAGGCATTTTTTACCGACAATAACTGTCAATTCCAATCAAGGTCTCCCGGTCTTTAGTTACTTTAGTCATCAATTGTCAAGACTATGGCCAAATCCTCTCCAATCGAACAGCAGAAAATCCTCAGGGTATTTAAATTAATCAACCTCCTGCAGGGTACTATAGGAAAAACCGTGCATCGTTTGGCGGAACTCCTTGAAACAGACGAGCGAACGATTTACCGATACTTCAAGCTCTTGGAAGCTTTGGGATTTGTCGTAGTTAAGGAGTTTAGCAAGTACAAAATCCAGGAAAGGCCGGAGTATCTGCCTCAATCTTCCACTTACAGCACATTCTCCCAAGAGGAAAGTCAGTGGTTGCAGACACTGATCGATAGCCAAGGCAAAGGCAACTTGCTCAAGGACTCTATTCTCCAAAAGCTACAACTCAAGTCTGAGGTCAAAACAGGCACCGAACTTCTATTCAAAGCCAATCTTGGCAGATTTGTGGATTTGATCGGGCAGGGATTGGCTGCAAAAAAGCAGATTTGGCTTAAGGAATATTACAGTCTCAGCAGTGATACGGTATCTGATCGCTTGGTCGAACCCGTGGGTTTTTCACAGGATTATGAAAATATCCATGCCTTTGAAGTGGAGAGCAAGTCCATGAAGGTTTTCAAAATCGAAAGAATCGGGGATGTGGTTCTGTCTTCCACGGCTTGGGCTTTTGAGAAAAAGCACGAGTTGCCCGAACAGCCGCTTTTTGGTTTTTCTGGAAAAAGAGAATTTTATGTCAAGTTGAAGCTTAGCAAGAAGGCATTCCAACTCATGCAGGAAGAGCATCCCAATGCCCGCCCGTTTATGGGAGTGAAAAACCGGAATCACTACTTTTTCGAAGGAAATATCCCTCAGTTGCCCGGATTGGGCAGGTTTATTCTCGGCTTACCCGGAGAGATTAAGGTGGAAGAAGGGGAGGAAATGAAGGCTTATCTGAAAGAACAGCTGGAAAAAGGGCTGTTTTAAATTTTCAATGGCCAATGATCAATTTCCAATACATGTCAAACATCCTTGAAAATTGATCATTGAGTTTGCTCATTGATTATTTATCCCTGATGCTCCTCTCTTAGGAGATCGTTGACCGTTTTTACCGGATTGAAGGTAATCAGAGGTACTTCCACAAAGAGGGTATTCCAACCTGCCATGGCTCCATTCCAAAGCCCGGGCAGCTCCAAAGCTTTCAATTCCCGGCCACTTTTGGATTTTTCGGTGATAAAACCGGTTTGCATATCTCTAAACTTCAGCAAATCAAATTCCCGCCCATGATAATCTCGGGTTCCGCAGACCAAATCCACCGGATTAAAGTGTGTCGAAGCCATCATATGGGCTTTTGACTCCGGGTCATTGAGGTCGATTTGTGCGGTTTCGAGGATTTGCAGGCTGTAGGAACCATCTTTTTCCTCGATCCAGAAAGGTCCTCCGCCTGGTTCTCCGGTATTTTTCACCATACCGCAGACACGGATCGGGCGATTGAGCTTGTCTTTCAAATATTCGGCAAGTTCATGCATATTTTCCGAGGAAACGGAAGGAGGGACTTGCCCGCCCAAATCCTCATTATAGACTTTTATTGCCATCGCCAAAGACTCGTGATTGACGCCTTTTTCCAATGCTCTCAGGGCATCAAAGATTCTTTCCTGCACCTCCAAAAGCAATCCTGCGATGGCCATTTTGTAGGTTTTGGTTGGTTCTTTCAGTCGGTCAGGGACGACATTGTCAATGTTTTTGATGAAAATCAGGTCAGCCTTGATGTCGTTGAGGTTTTCCAGAAGAGCCCCATGACCTGCAGGTCTGAAAAGTAGACTGCCATCGTCCTCCAAAAAGGCTGTATTGTCCATATTCACCGCAATGGTGTCGGTGGTCTTTTTCTGCTGGGAATAGCTTACTTCAAACTCCAAACCTGAAGCAGCTTTGATCGCTGGTAATACCTTGGCTATTTCTGCCTTGAATTTTGACTCATGCTCGGGAGAGACGGTGAAGTGAATTTTGACCTTTTTTCCTCTTCCTACGGCATATTGTACCCCCTCGATCAGATGTTCGTGAGCTGGAGTTCGGTTTTCTGAAGGGTAGCGATGAAAGCGAAGCAGGCCTTTGGGAAGACTTCCGTAGTCCAATCCCTCATGTAGCAATAGTGCCGCCACGATGGCCCGATACATTCCTGCATCCAAGCATTCCTGAAGGGTGTTTCCTTGGGCCTGAAGGGCCTCATCCAGGTCTTCCGCGAAGGCAAATTTTCGGATGTTTTCTATGAATTTCTTGGTAAAGGCGCTTTTTTCCAGATCTCCATCTCCGTCCAAAAAGGAAAAAAGGTCTTTGAACATACGTGATGCAGCACCGGATGCCGGGACAAACTTCACGATTTCCTTCTTGGCTGCCTGGGCAGGGTAGGTCTCTGTGTAATGCTTTAATTCCTGATCACCGAGTACCTTGATTCCATGTCCGGGAGTGGCGGGAGCATGAATTTTGAGAAAAGGGAAGCCATTTTTGAAATTGTCAATCTGCTGGGCGACTGTTTCAGGGTCCATTCCCTGAGCAAGGATCTTTTGGGTTAAGGTGATATCCATGGTTGTATGGGTTTGAAAAGTTTCCGCTTAAGATAGTGGACTTGGAGTCGAAGCTCAAGAAATCTTCGGCTTTTTGTACCAAAAATTCCATGGAAATGATTCAGAATCCCATTCTCTTCAGAAATTCATCTTTTTTGGATGGAGAAAGGCTGACCTGTCGCTCATTGCTCATCAGAATGTATCCTCCTTCGGATCGGACATACTTTTTGACTTTGTCCAGATTGATCAAAAAACTATTGTGTACCCGCATGAAAGAATGGCCTTGGAGGATGTTTTCGTACTCTTTCAGATTTTTGCTTACGAGTAGCTTTCTGCCGTCTTCCAGAAAAAAGCTGGTATAGGCCCCGTTAGCTTCGCAAAAAAGGATTTCCCGTGTGGGAATAAATTCTACTCCCTCAGCCGTAGAAAGAGAAATTTTATGGTTTTCCGGAGCAGGTGTTTTGAGATTGGTGAGGAGGTTTTCCAGTAGTTTTTGTCGGTTTTCCTGCTCCCTAAGCTGGATCGCTTTCTGGACAGCTGCCTGAAGCTCTTCCATGTCAATCGGTTTGAGTAGGTAATCGATCGAGCTGAATTTGATGGCCTTAATCGCATAATGCTCAAAGGCAGTGGTGAAAATCAAATGAAAATCCAGATGATTTACCCTTTGCAGGACATCAAACCCGGTTCCCGTCTGCAATTCGATATCCAAAAAGACCAACTCAGGACGAAGAGAAGAGATTTTGGTCACCGCGTCTTCTACCTGAATAGCTTCTTCGATGAGCTGGACTTCCGGGCAGTAGCTTCTCAAAAACCCTTTTAGGGTCTCCCTGCTGTGAAATTCATCTTCTACGATGATGGCTTTTAGCGGTAAGTTCATGGCTTGGGAAATTTAATGGTAATCCGTGTACCCACGGGCAAGTCGTCTATCTGAATTTGGGTTCCTTTTTTCTCTCTGTTGATCATCCGGAGTCGTTCTTCGGTCAGGGCCATTCCTCTGGAAGGGCGATAATCTGATTTTTTAAGGGCTGAGGAGGCCTTTCTTCCTATTCCGTTGTCCTCTATTTCACATCGGATATGCTGATTTTCTTCGATAAACCGGATAATCAGCTTTCTCTCGCCTTCGGTTTTTGCCATCAATCCATGCTTGATGGCATTTTCCACGAAGGGCTGCACGATCAGCATGGGAACTTCAAAAAAGCTGAGGTCAAAATTGGGCGGAGTTTCAATCGAGTAGCTAAAAGCATGGTCAAAGCGTAGGGATTCCAGGTCAAGGTAGACTTTAAGCAGTTCAATTTCCTTGTCCAGGGTCACATGGACATCGATGGAGTTTTCCAAAACTTGCCTCACAAACTTGCTGAATTTGCTCAGGTAGGAGAGTGCGGCTTCCTTTTGCCCGCTGCTGATCAGGTGCTGGATGGAACTCAGGCTATTAAAGATAAAATGGGGGTTGATTTGTGCCCTAAGCGCTCCCAACTTGGTCTGAAAAGCCTCGTTTTCCACCTTCCGTTTTTCCTGACTGATGACCTTGATTTTGTAAGAAAGACCAAGGGCAAAAATGATACTTTCGATAGAGGAGCCGGCAACCATGTAGTCCAAGTCCAATAAAAACATGGTCATCAAAGCGCCTGTGGTGAATATCAAGGTGGCAGAGATCACAAAGTACTTCAGCCGGTTGGGATAGTAGAAAAACAGATAGCCTACCCCAAAGAAGGCAAATGCAGCCATAAAATACCGTTGAAAATCCATTAAATAAGCCTGAAATAGGCTGTAGGGCTTTAAGAAAATCAATCCTGAATTGACCAAAACAAGAAGGATCAGCAAACCGGCAATTCCCAATACTATTCGGTCAAATCCAGGCATGAGTTTGGGGAATTCCAAAAAGTGACGGATAAACAACAGGTAGGAAAGGTTGATCAGGAGCTGGGCCACAGTAGTCATCCAAAAGTAGAAATAGAGGGTATTGTAGCCGAAGCTGGTGGCTAAATAGGGGCTAATCTGAGAGTAATAGATCAGCTGGAAAAGCAAAAAGGCACCGTAGTAGATGTATTGCTTTTCCCGCATGTTGAAAAAGAGAATCAAATTGAATATCATCAATACAGCAGCGATCCCCAGAAAGAAGAAGGCCAAAACCTGGCTTTTGAAGGAGGATTCGCTGATGAACTGAGAAAAAATCTCATGGGAGCGGGAGTCGGAAAAGCGGATGGTCCGAACATCCAAGTCAGGAGAAGCCCGGTGAAATTCAGCGCGAATCAAAAGGTAATTTCCTTCGAAAAAATCCTTGGAGGACACTTTTACATATTCCAATGAATGAAGACTGGCTCGCTTCAGATCATTGGGAACCAATCGGGTGATATTCAGAGAGTCAATCGATCCATTGGGAGCAAAAAACAACCAGGAAACATCCAGATTTCCCGGATAAATGTACATGGAGTCAGATTCGGCCAGAAGATGGAGGTAAGAGGAAAAATCCAGTTTGAACCAATAGCTTTTTCCTTTCTGAGCAATTCCCACAGCGGGTAGATTAAGAAAAAGACCTTCCTGATTTTTTTGAAGGATATCCTGAATGGTGTTGGGGGAATCTTCCATCCAGATTTCAGGTTTGAGGGGCAATTGAAAATAATATCCCTCTTCCATTTGCCTGGAAAGACCCAAATGTGAAAGGCTGATAAAAATCCAGCAAAAGAAGAAGAGGCAGCGCTTATTCATCGAGGATAGGAAGGATCAAGGTGACGTATTTACAGGGTTTTTGACTTTGTGGACATGGCTTTTCACCGGTTTCGTATTGGATATGAAAGGGCTTGATTTCATTCATCAATCGGACAAAATCCTCCCAAGTTCGGGTAGGCTGATTTCCAGTCTTCCTTTTCTCCACAGTTCCTTTTTTATCGGACTGATTGATCCAAGCTTGCATAGCGACCGCATTTTGGGTTTTTTCAAAGGTGACCAGAAGGGAAATAGCCCCATTGGCGGATTGGATTTGTTCCTCGAGAAGGTTTTCCAATAGATTTTGGATCACCATGGATGGGATTTTGACCCGATCGATTGATAGGCTTTCTTCCGCCTTGATTTCAAAATGCAGACTATCTCCGTATCTCAGTTTTTGGAGCTGCATGTACCAGTTGAGCATCTGTACCTCCTCCTTAAGGGCAGCTTTCTCGAGATGGAGCTGGGAAAGAAAGTACCTCAGGAGCTTCGCAAAAATGCTCAAAAAGCGAAGAGAGCTCTCTTTGTCGTCTCTGAAGATCTGATTCTGAATCGAATTCAGGGAATTGAACACAAAATGGGGGCTAAGCTGAGCTGAAAGTGCCTCCAGCTGAAACTGGTAATTTCTCTTTTGCAGCTCCAGAAGCTTTTCTTGTTTTTCCTGAAGATGTTTTTCTGCCCGGATTCTTGCTATCTGTCCTGAATAAATCGAGGCTACGGCATTGAGAATCCGTACGTGCTGCTCCGTGAAATATCCAGCCTGTGAGTTTTCGCTGTCTATCACTCCGATGACTTTTCCTTCCAAAAGTATCGGGACGGCTACCTCGGAGAGGCGGTACTGATCATCGGGAATGTAGTCGGGAAATTGCCTCGTGTCCTGGATCAGTAGGGGAAGGCCCGTGTTAACTACCTTTCCGGTGACTCCTTTTCCTACCGGAACCCGAATGGCTTGGATGATTTCCCGATTTCCACCGGACTTGGGGCCTAAGGCGGCTTTTTGCTCCAAATATTGGCCTGATTCATCCAAGAGGTAAACCACAGCATCTTCAAAGTTCAATTTGGAAATGCAGTTGCCCACCAAATCCCACAATAAATCCTCTTCCGAATCGATCTCGGTCATGGATTGGGAGAAATGAAGCAGGATTTCTTCCAGTTCTTTGGGAGTGATGATATGCACGTCGGCTGGATTCAAGAATGGGATAAGTTAAGCAATGAAGATCGGATTCGGTAGTCAGCCTAAGGACTAAGCTTTACAAAGTACTGCCATTTTCAAAGGCTAACGTCGAGCTATTGATGAAGTCAGGATTTGAATTTACCGATCGGGGTTTTGAATAGATGAATCCGGGTTTTGAGGGATTACTTTCGATTATCAGGCTGATTTACCCTTCTTTCAATCTAAAGTCTGCATTAATCAATCCTCAACCGGGATGGATCAATCCGGCAAAAATTGCGAGGGGTGTTCGATCTAAGTTTGAATCGTCCGAGGGGAAGTTCCCTTCACCATACGAAACCAATCAAACTTAATAACAACATGAAAAAGTCAATTTTAATTTTCGGAGCAATGGTTCTTTCATTTTCTGCTATTCAAGCTCAGAACACCTCCACTATGTTTCAGACTGGGACAGAAAATAGTGCAGTCGTGAGTCAAATCGGAAAATTCAATGATTCCTTTATTGACCAAAAAGGATCAAAAAATTTAGCAGCGGTTCAACAAGGTGGATTTGGAGATGATGCCAATCCCTCAAACAATGCCAAGGCGATCATCAGACAGGTGGGGTCCTTAAACAATGCATCCATTTCCCAAAAACAAGGCTCTGTCGATGGAAATGCTGTAAGTCAACATGAAGCAATTCAGAATGGAAGGGAAAACTTTGCCAATCTTCGATCTCTCGATGGTGGAAATAAGGGCTATGTCTTTCAAGATGGGATCAAAAATCAAGCCTATGGTATTCAATCCTCATCCGGTAATTCTTTGAAAATCCAGCAATTCGGCAACTTGAATCTGGCTAATGTAGATCAGTTGGCTTCCAGCAATGGGATTTCGGAGATTTACCAGGAAGGAATCAGCAATAATGCAAAAACTCTTCAGATCGGTAATTTGAACAGAGCGGGCATTGGACAGGTGGGAGATAGAAACCTTGCTGTGGAAGTCATCCAAACCGGCAACTCCAACCTTATGGGAATTCGGCAGCAAGGAAATGATAACATTTCAATTTTAAGCCAGGAGGGAAATTTCAACGTGGGTTCTGTAAATATCCTTGGAGATGGAAACTTTACCACGCTATCCCAAACAGGGAATCAACATGTTTCTGCTCAAATCATCGTCGGAAACGGAAATGTGTCCTCAGTAACCCAACAATAATTTATTCAAATATCGCCACTGATCTGTCTTTGCAGGTCAGTGGCTTTTTTATTCAGTCATGAAAGCCCGATTGTATCCTTTGTTTTTTCTGATTTGTCTTTATTGCTTATTGTCCCCCTCATTAGCGCAGGAAAGCGATAGTAAAAATGAAGAGAAACTGAGTCGATCAACAGGAGTAGAATTCTTTTCCGTCTCCAATAACCAAGGAAATGATGCCCGAATCATTCAGATTCAAGATCAAAATAAAGCATATATCCTTCAGCAAGGGCAAAACCAGCTTCAAGTAAACCAAAATGGATTTTCAAATTTTGCCAGCCTAAACCAAAGTGGAAACCAAAATCAAATCTTGGTGGATCAGTATGGGGCAAATAATGAAACTGCCATTTGGACTTTGGGCCAAAATATCCGGATCAACTCAAACCAAATTGGAGATGAAAATCTGATCAGGGCGTTTTTAAATAATCAAGGGAATAATCCCCAAACTGCCCTTTTGAATCAATATGGGAATCAAAACAGAATAGATATCGCCTCAGTATCTGCTGCCGGGGCTCTACGGGAATCGGGTAGGGTCCAGGTTAATCAACAGGGAGATGGAAATGTCTTTTCTGCTTCTTTGGATCCATTTGGCTCCCCGATTTCGGTCACTCAAACCTCCGGGGTCGGAGGGCAAGGCATGCGACTTCATATTTCCACCAATGCTTTTCCATGGACTGGAATCAAATAAACTGACCTTGAATGGACTATATGAGGAATTTCCTCCTTTCCTAGAAGCCTCTTTTCCTTGATGTGGAAAAGAGGCTTTGTTTTGAAAATGGCCTGTTCGTAGGATTCTTCTTTTTCAAAAATAATTGGAATTCCCCAGCTGAAAGAAGCTTCGAGTCACAGAGAAATTGACCGATATGCGCTTTCATTTGACCAGTCCACCCTTTTTATTGACCAATTCATTTTTTGCAAAGAATTAACTCCTTTTTGAGTGATTGAAGCCTGAATCAATTGAAAATGAATAGCTGTAAAGACAAATGGATATTCTATTAAATAGCTTCAATTTCAATGAATTATCCAATCTAAGTTTGAATCGTCCGAAGGGAAGTTCCCTTCAAAACACGAAACCAATCAAACTTAATAACAAAATGAAAAAGTACATTTTGACACTTGGAATCGGGGCTATGTTGCTCCAGGTATCTTGTGATTCTCTCCAGCAGGATGAAGTTTTGCTTGAGGATGATCAGGCACTCTTTGAATCAGAGGAACTGGCAATGGAAGGTGAAAACCTTAGAAGAAAAGGAAATGTGGAAACAACCTGGAAGGTGGAAAAAGGAGAGAAGTTTTATAGAATGACAGAAAACACTTATCTCATGCTACCTTCTTATCTTCCTTTGGAAAAAGCAGAGCGGGTATTTGAGAGCTCAAGAACTCAGGAAGCTTTTGTTGAGGAAATGATTAAGGAGTCATTGAAAGTGTTTGATTCCAATATTTTCAAATACGGTCGATTCTTAAGTCCTCTTGCAAGGAGAAATCATCAGGCTTTAGCGGGCGATGAGCATGAATTCGAGTATGATATCCTTGCAGGTAAATTTCAGGATGATGACGATGCTTTGGCTTCCATGGCAGGGTATATTAAACTTGATGATATTCCGGGTGAGGATAAATCCTTTCCCCTATTCAAATTTTTTGGAAACAATTCCACCAATGCAGGAGGTGACTGTGATGGAAAAGGTCCTTGGTGCGATAGTCTTCCTCCGGTCAAACAACCCCAGCTAGAGCAGATGATTGAAATATTCCCTCTTTTGAAGAGAGGAGGAGGAAAGCCTATCCCGACTGAAGCAGCACTAAATGATTTGAAATCGGGCACCGACTTAGATCCTGTTGCGATTGCACTCCTGCTTCCGGCTGTTCAGAAAATTGCCGATCTTCCATCCCCAAGTGCAGATAAAAATCATGAAAAATGGATTCCCATTCTCAGTACCGGAAGAAGATATGGGGTGGATTTGAGCCAGTCATTAGGCACATTCTTGGCCTTTGGGGCTGGAGGTTCAATTTTTGGATTGATCAATGAAAATTACGACGCCTCAGGCGATATGGATTGGGCTGCAGTTCAATTGAATCGAAGAAGATTTGAATTTGAAATGCTTCTTTTGTGGAGCAAATGGGCTGAAAGCAAAAAAACAGGCACATCAGGGCGCTGAGAGATCAGCCATTCACTTTGGAAAACCGGACCACTTGGCCCGGTTTTTTTTGTGCCAGAATACTTATAGCCAAATCTGTCAGTTGGAAAATGCGGGGATAGCCTCCTGTCACTTGAGCGTCTTGGCCAAGGATGATTACTTTGCCACCGGAGGTCAGCTGTACTGTCCCTGGAAATACCGGGTTGGTAGGTAATTCTGGAAGATTATTTTCAATGGTTTCAAGCAGTTGAGCTCCCATCCGGTTGGTCAGGGGCGAAATATGAAACCTATGCTCCAATAGGTAGCTTTTTTTCTCATTATCCAGCAGTTTCCAGTCTGGGCCGGTATAGACTTCCAACTCCTCCGTTTCATACCAAGTGTGATCCCATTTGGCTTTGGAGTGCAGGATGCCGGAGGAGGAAGGTTCGTCCCAATAGCTGATTTTTCCCTCTTTGCTGAAAAAAGCCAAGGGAGTTATTTCCTTGTAAAAACTTCTTGAACTCAATTCAAGCTGGGATTTGAAACCATATTTTATCCCCAGATAGAGCCTTGCACCGGTTATGAATTGTCCGATTTCCAATTGATCCTTGGTTTTGATAGGAATAAAGCTGGGATTGGGTATCTCTTTCCCGTTTACCTTCACCTGACTCTGGGCACCGGCAATGGAAATAAATGTCGGAGCACTGAAGCTCATGACCAAGCCGGGTTGACTGATTTCCAATACGGCTGAGTCGCTCGGGTTATTCAGCTGGAGATTCACCCAATGAGCGGACTTGGCATCCATACAGCCGGAAATAGGAATTCCGTATTTGCCGTAATCGATCCTTCCCAGATCCTGAATGCTAGTTCCGGGACCTGTTTTAATGATATGCGCAGTAGCTAAGCTTTTACTCATTTTAGGTAGGGGCTGGGAGGATTCTTAAGCAACTTACTCATCTCATCCCCGTCGATGGGGACAAATTCCAGGCTTTCTCCTGCCTGCGCCCAAACTGGGGGATCCTTTTCTATGTCAAAGAAAATTACAGGAGAGCGGCCTATGGTATGCCAGCCACCGGGACTCTCTCTGGGGTAAATTCCAGTCTGTGCTCCTCCGATTGCTACTGAACCTGGGTCAACCGTCCGGTCCGGGAAGGGCTTTCTTGGCGTGTGGAGGACTTCTGGGAGTCCATTGAGGTACATGAAGCCCGGTAAAAAACCGAAAAAATGGATTCTGTAGGTATTTTCTGCATGCAGCTTGATAAGAGAATTAAGCGAAAGTCTCTTGGCTACCGCCAAGCTTCCCAAATCTTTCCCATACTCAGGATCATAGCACACCGGGATCTGCCAGATTCGATCAGAAAGATGAACTCGGCTAAACTTGGTCGTCATGTATTGATTTTTGAAACGGGTCTGGAAGCGATCTTCTTTCCAGAGTATGGCAATGGAAGTAAAACCTTGCCTTATCGTTTCGATATGTTCCTTTTCATGTTGCTCCAGCCACTGGATTATGCCCAGCTGCTGGGCGAGGAGCTCGTCTGAGGGAGATTGCTCCCAGTGAAGTTCTCCCATCTGGGGAGTGATTTCAATATAGACAGGTTTTATTGCCAATACTTTTTTCTTAAAGGAAGTAGAAGTTGCAGAATTTCGGGATTGTCTCCGTGAAAACAAAGAGTTTCTGCCTTTATCGGAAGTTCTTTTCCGCTTTCGCTTATCAGAACATTTCGTGTCAATATTCCTTCCAATTGGGATTCCACTGCTGAGAAATCGGTCAATAAAGCTCCTTCTTTTGATCTGCCAAGCAATTGGTAATCATCTGTATATCTCCTGTCTCCAAACACCTCCAAAAGGAAGGGATGTTGGAGTCGAAGGGCTTCTTTTTCCAGCTCGGAGTGAGGCGGAACTAAAAGGGGCGTGCCTGGGTATTCCTCATGAATAAACTGGATCAATAGCTTGGCAAGTACATGGTATTTTGCTGCATCATTGTACAAGGCTCCATGAAACTTGATATGCTCTAGGGGAACTTGGTTTTGCTTGGCCAGCTTGGAGAAGAGCTGTATTTGATCCCCAAGGGAAAAAATTAATTCTTCATCGGTTATTGAAAGGCTGATTCGGCCGAAATTTTCCCGGTCGGGATAGGAGGGGTGAGCCCCGGCCTTTATCCCGAATTTCTTACAAAAGGCCAGCGAGGTAGCAATACTTTCTTCATCTCCGATATGTCCCCCACAGGCAATGCTTGCCCGGTCTATCCAAGGGAAAATCTCATTTTCCCAGGCCACACCTTCTCCTAGATCACAGTTTATTTCCAGCGTATTGGCTTGGTTCATTGCTCCAAAAATGATTGTTCAGAGATTATTCTTGCGATTTTTTGACTCGTTTTTTTGCTTTTGTAAATTAGTGCATTGTTAACTTAAATCTGAAAAACTATGGGAAAAGGAGACATTAAATCCAGAAGAGGTAAAATCAGCCGAGGTACTTTCGGAGCTAGCCGACCTAAGAAAAAGCAGAATAAGGAATCAAGAAAGGAAAAGCTGGAACTGAAAGACTCAGAATAAAAATCAAGAGGACCCAAAAGGTCCTCTTTTTTTTAAGGTCGGGTTAATTTTTCTATTACCACGCCACGGGTGGGGTCTACGACCACTCGGATCGGCCCTAAGGTGGCATCTTCGGTAGTTCGAAATACAACGAGATAATAGCCGTCCACCCAAGCGGTCACTTCTGCACTTCTCCAATCTGAATCCACCAGAGTTGATTTTTCAGAAACGGTAAGGGAGTTGTAGGCGATTTCCCGGAAGACATCAAGGGGATCTTCATCTCCATCTGAATTACAGGATATCAATGAACTCAAGATAAATAGGGGAAGAAGAAGGTAAATTACTTTTTTCATTTGCGTTGGTTTTGAATGGCAAAGAGAGAAATCTGTCTAACCCAAAGACGGCTTAATATCTATCTCTTTATCTATTTTTTTGTTCTGGGTTTAGTCAAGAAAACGAAAATAATGTAGTTTGAGCTACAAGACTCGGGCAATTTCCATGAATTATCTGTTTTTCCTCAGGGGAGTCTATAAGTTATTGTAGTGCTTGATCCATTCATTCAGCTTCTTGAAATCCAGTTTTCCCTGGGCTGTCTTCAAGTGATGAAGTATGGCCAAGGACTTCCGCATTCTGGAATCCGGATTTTTCACTTGGGTGACCAAATAGATTAGGCTTCTTTGTTTACCGGGAGTGAGCTGACGAAAGAATTTTTCTCCTTCCTCATCTTGGGCTAGGAGCACTTCAAACTCTTCCGGCACTTCATGCCCAAATTCGCTGTGATCCCGTTCGATTTTTACATGTACTGGGTTTCCTTCTTCCAGTTTTAAACTTTCTCTCAGCCGCTGATTGACCAAGATATACCAGCAAGGTTTGGCTTTCATCAGGGCCATGTGGTGGGGACCATTTCCTTCCAGCCAAATCAGCACTCTACGGTGCTTTTCGTCCATCATGGCAGCAGCAACCTCATCCGGCACAGGGACATGGTAGTGCCAATGATTGAAGTCAAATTTTTCCAAAGGACTCTGGAATTCGATAGGCATGGAACTGAGATTTTCAGAAATATACCCAAAATGGAGTTTAGGCATGGAATCTTTCCTATTTTGGAAGGGTGTTTTTCTTTAGGTTTTTAAACCTGATTAGCCCCAATATTTACCCATGGAATCCAAACTTCCGCATATCGGTACCACGATTTTCACAGTCATGTCCAAGCTTGCCTCTGACGAAGGAGCAATCAATCTCTCTCAGGGTTTTCCTGGCTTTGGAGCGGATCCGAACCTCTTGGAATTGGTAGGAAAATATACAATGAAGGGTTTCAACCAGTATCCTCCAATGGCCGGGATACTTGGTCTGAGACAGATTTTGGCTGAAAAGACCCAGCTCACTCAAGGCTATCTCCCTGACCCGGAAAGGGAAGTAACAATAGTTTCCGGAGCTACAGAGGCACTTTTTGCGGCTGCTTCGGCCGTGGTGAGAAGGGGAGATGAGGTGTTTGTTCTTGAGCCAGCTTACGATAGCTACGAACCAGCCATAACCCTAAATGGTGGAAAGCCAGTTTATGTGCCTTTAGAGGAGAAGGACTTTTCGGTCAACTGGCAAAGTGTCCGGGATGCGATTACGGAAAAGACTAGAGCCATCTTTGTGAATTCTCCACATAATCCGAGCGGATATGTGTGGACCAAATCGGATCTGGATGAATTGGCAGACCTAATCAGAGGTCGGGAAATATTTGTGATCAGTGACGAGGTGTATGAGCACATTACTTTTGACGGGAAAAAGCACCTTTCCTTAGGTTCTCATAAGGAACTTCGGGAGAAAACCTTTGTCTGTGGGTCTTTTGGAAAGACATTCCATGTGACCGGCTGGAAAATCGGCTATTGCATCGCACCTCCTGAAATGACAACCGAGTTTCGGAAGATCCATCAATACCTGACTTTCACTACAGTGACTCCCATGCAATATGCCTTGGCGGAGTATTTGGAAAAGCCGGAGCGGTACCTATCCATTCCTGATTTTTACCAAAAGAAGCGAGACTTGTTTATTTCCGGGCTTTCTCAGACCGATTTTCAGTTCCGTCCTTCCAGCGGAAGCTTTTTCCAGTTGGTCAACTTTGGGCATCTGTCCAAGATGGCAGATCGGGAACTGGCTGAGCGGATGACCAAAGAGCTGAAAGTGGCTTGCATCCCTGTTTCGGTCTTTTATTCCGATAAAAAAGACAATCAGGTTCTTCGTTTTTGCTTCGCAAAAGAAGAGGCAGAGCTTTTGGAAGCTCTTGACCGACTGAGAGATTTGAACCGAATCCTTGCTTGATACTCATGAAAAAACTGCTGCTAGCCTCCCTGTTTGTGTTTTGTTCTTCTTTGGTTTTTGCCCAGAATCCTGCCCATGAAGCTTGGAAAAAGGAGAGGGAAAGGGAGCTTTTGGCCGAAGACGGCTGGCTGAATCTTGCCGGGTTGATCTGGATCGATGAAAAGAAGTCCTATTTGAACGAATGGAGCAAGGATAGCTTGGTGGTTGCGGATGAACCATCTTCCAAAAACATCGGAACCTTTCAATGGGTAGGGGACTCCGTTTGGTTCTTTTTCAATCCTAAAGCTTCTCCAAAGCCAAAATCTCAAAAGACCTTGGTCTATCCCCTGGAGTATGGAAAAGGTGGTGGAGCCTATTTCGATCACTGGAAGTGGTCTGTGATCGAGCGTGGAGGGAATTTTGCCCTACGATTAAGGGACTTGACTCATCCTGCTTTGAGTCGATTTGAACCCATTCCTGTTTTTGACTACGATTCAGCATTTAGGGTAAGTGCTTTTTTTCGACCTACTTTCAATCAGACCATGGAAATTCCCAATGTTTTGGGACAGGTAATCGAATGGAAGGTGATGGGAATATTGGAGTTTGAGCTGGAGGGAAAGTCCCGGCAACTGACTGTATTGGATGAATTGGGGAAGTTTTTTGTGATTTTTTCAGATTGGACCAATGAAAAGAATACCTATCCTACTGGAAGGTACCTCTATGTAGACTACCCGGACCGCAGTGGCAATACTGTGATTGATTTCAATTTTGCCTATAATCCTCCTTGTGCTTTTACGCCCTTCGCCACTTGCCCAATTCCTCCCAAGGTTAATCGCTTGGATGTTTCTGTTTTGGCAGGAGAAAAATTACCCAAAGGGCATTAAAAAAGCTGCCTTGGATAAGGCAGCTTGAATGGGATGAAATGAATTTTAGCCCAAAGCTTTTCTGCAAAACTCCAGACACTTCTGCACTTCTTTGATTGCATCTGAACCTTCAGGAACCTGATATTCCAGTTCGATAGTCGCAGGAAACTTGTATTTATTCTTTCTCATGAGCTGAAGGATATCACCGATAGGAGTATCTCCTGTGCCCCAAGCCAAGTTTCCCTTCCCATTGGCAGGAGTTTGTCTGTCCTTGGTGTGCATGCTGAGAATGCGTTTATGCTGCTTTTCGATCAAGGGAATCAAATCGCTATGGCCTGCTGCGATATAATGTCCGGCATCCAGATTCAGGCCGTTTTTGGGACTTTGGGCAATTGCTGTATCCCAAAAGGTAAAAGTCTCCTGCTCGTGACCATGGTAGCCAACTGCCATACCGTGTTGCTCTCCGAGCTTTCCAAGGCGAAGAGTCTGTGCATCGTCTGAAGGGTGCTCTAAGGTCACATGGGATGCTCCAAGGGCTTTGGCGGCCTTCATGCCATAGGCTACTTCCATATCTGAATTGTTCGCACCAAATGCATTGGGCTTGAAGGCATAGATGCTCACTCCGGCGTCCTTGTACATTTTGCGGATTTGTTCAAACTTCTCCATGGGTGCATTAGCTCTCCATTGGGCGACAGTTTGGGCGTAGGATTCGGCTTCCGCTTGCATTTCTTTCAGTTCCTTGGCCTCATCATCTGTAAGGGTTTCTCCGCGTCTTTGCTTTCCTCCCAACTGAAACATCCGGCTTCTATTGATAGGGGATGCGGGTTTGCCGGCAAAAGACTCTGCCGGGTCTCCCATGAGTTCAATGGATGATATTCCAGAATCCACTACGTATTGAAGAGTGGCTTCGGCACTTTGGTCCGGTAGGGATCGGAAGGAGTAGGTGATGCATCCGATTTGGACTCCGTTGATGACAGAATTGGGCTTGTTCAGTGATTTGATCAAGGCAGGAGCACCTTGGAGCCAAGCAGGGGCTGTTACAAGGGCGGCTGCTCCCAAGGCTGTTTTTTGGAGGAATTCCCGACGTTTGTTCATGGTTAATGGGTTTGAAGGTTAAGTATTGGAAGTTAGCTTTTTTTAAGTAAGATCGACTCAAAATGGGTTTAAAGCGGTCTTTCCGGTTATTTTTGGCTTATACCTTTTTTGAGCAGAGGTGCGTAAAATAATTCTTCTTCATTTATCCCGTCTAACCTGCATTGATGGATTGGAAAGCAGGGATATTTTTTAGATTCACTCATCTTTCGATCACAAACCAATTTTATCAACCATGAACACCAAAATGAAACTCAGGTTTTTCTTCGTATTCCTACTTTTGTTGGGTTTAAAGGCTCAACTTGTCGCTCAGGAAAGCTCCCTGCTTTGGAAAATCAGCGGGAATGGATTAGCTCAGGATTCCTACCTTTTTGGAACGATCCATATTATCTGCGCGGATCAGTTTGTGATGGACGAGCGTATTCAGGAAGCCTTTGACCAAAGTGATCAGATTATTCTCGAACTGGATATGGATGACCCTCAGCTTCAGGCACAGATGCAGCAGATGTCCATCAATCCCCAAATGAAAAATATCAGCCAAGACCTGAGCGAAGAGGATGCGGGAGTGATTGATGCTTTTCTTTTGGAAAAATACGGAGCCGGATTACAGCAATTGGGAATCTTGAAGCCGTTTGTTCTTAGCTCCATGGTTTTGCTCAAAAGCCTTCCCTGCGAGCAAATCGAAAGCTATGAAAACTACCTGACCAACCGAGCTCAAGAGACTTCCAAACCCTTGATCGGATTGGAGACAGTGGCTTTTCAGATGGGAGTATTTGATCAGATTCCACAAAAGACACAGTTGGATGAATTGGTCAAGATGATCAAGGAGGAAAGCGCCGATGATGAATTTGAGAAACTGATCAAAGCCTATCAGAGTGAAGATATGGAAGCTTTGTTTGAAGCGATGAATAATGACGGATTTATGGAGGAATACAGAGATTTGATCCTGGACAGCCGAAACAAAGCTTGGATTCCGATTATGGAAAAAGAGATGGCCAACCAATCTGTTTTTGTGGCAGTAGGAGGAGGGCATCTCGGAGGTGAAAATGGAGTGATCGCTTTGCTTAGAAAGCAGGGATATACCGTCACCCCAATAAAATAAAAGATTCGAATTCATGCCTTGGATTAAAGACATAGCTAAGAACAGGCTTTACTGGCTCCTGCAAATCTCCGGCTGGGGTATGATCATCTTTATCGAAACGGTCAATTATACCTTCTTCATCGTTGGCGAGTTTAATTGGGATTTTGTTCAACAGTTTGTCTTTTTAGCCTTTTGCGGATTGTTTGTTTCTCATTTTTACAAAAAAGTGTTTATCAAACCCAAGGTCTTTGACAGAAGACTTTCCACTATTTGGTTCAAGGCTTTACTGGATGTGATCCTGATTACTTTTCTCCTGGTTTCGGTGATATACATTCCTTTCCTCATTGCTGATCCTTCTCTGCTTGATCAAAGGCAGACCTGGATTGGAATTATGGGGCAGTTTATGAATCTGAGCAGATATGTGATCGTCTGGATCATTATTTACTACCTCTACCACATTCTAAAGAAAAATTCGGAGATCGCAGAGCAGAAGCTCACTTATCAAAATGTGGCCAAATCCACGGAATTGGAACTTTTGAAAACCCAATTAAACCCACACTTTCTCTTCAATGCGCTGAACAGCATCAAAGCCCTGGTGCTGATCGATCAGGAAAAAGCAAGGGATGCCATCATCAAACTTTCTGAGCTCCTCCGCTTTACGCTTAATTATGAAAAAGCACCTTTGATCTCACTGAATGAGGAAATCAATGAAGTGATTAAGTACCTCGAATTGGAGAGAATCCGCTTTGGCAAAAGGCTGGATGTGCAGGTGAGAATGCAGGAGGAAACCATGGATATGAAAGTGCCCCCCGCGATGGTTCTGACTTTGGCCGAAAATGCCATTAAGCATGGGATCACTCTCCTGCCGGATGGAGGCCGGGTGAGTATAGAATCCAAATTGATCGACAAAAAGCTGGTCATCGAGGTGATCAATGACGGTGTCCTTCATGTCAATGGAAGCTTGGGGATAGGTCTCAAAAGTTTGGAAAAAAGACTGGAAGCCCTATTCCATGAAAAGGGAGATTTTGAGATTATTCCCTACGGAGAAAAGAAGGTAAAAGCAAAAATCAGTATCGGTTAAAACCATTTTAAAAGATATCTAATGAAAAAAACAGCCTACTTGGTAGATGATGAACTTTTGGCTTTGGAAGAGCTCAAGACACTTTTGAAGCCTTACGATAATTTGGAAATAGTAGGCGCATCTGACCATGTCGACCGCGCGATTAGGGAGTGCAACGAGCTGCATCCTGACTTGATCTTTTTGGATATCAATATGCCGGGCAAAAACGGGTTTGAATTTCTGGAAGCCTTGGACGAGGTGAAGGAAGTCATCTTTGTGACCGCTTATGATCAGTTTGCCATCAAGGCATTTGAAGTAAATGCTTTAGACTACCTGCTTAAGCCGCTAAATCCCAATCGATTAAAAGATGCGATTCAACGCTTTTTGCAAAAAAGCAAAAAGGAAGAAGCTGAAGTAAACGACAGGCTGAGTCCGGATAAAAAGATATTTATCAAAGACGGAGAGTCTTGCCATTTTGTGCCTGTATCCAAGATTTTTCTGATGGAAAGTGTAGGGAACTACGTGCGGGTTTTTTACGAAGACCAAAAACCACTCCTTCATAAATCACTCACTTATCTGGAGCAAAAGCTTCCCGAAGACCTATTTTTTCGGGCCAACAGACAATACATGTTCAACTTGGATTTTGTCACACAAATAGAGCCCTATTTCAACAGTACCTTGCTTATTGTACTGAAATCAGGACATAAAATTGATCTCAGCCAGAGACAAAGTGTGAAATTCAGGGAAATTACCGGGATTTAAGAATTATCCTTATTTCATCCCCAGGGTTTTGCCGGGTGCATCTTTGACCAAACGGAAGCCAACATTGGAAGTGCCGGAATCGTAGGCTTGACCTTGTCTTGCCGATGGTCTGTAATTGACGCAGTAATTGGCAGCACAAAGGAAAGAACCACCTTTGATGACCCTTTCCTGAGCAAAGGGATTGTCAGGATTGTAACAGGGGTTCATGCCTTCATCAAGCTTTGGTGCTTGTCCTGCTATCCGGGCATATTTCAAGGCATCGTACCAGTCAGAAGTCAGTTCCCAGACATTGCCGATCATGTCGTAAAGTCCAAAGGGATTGGGTGCAAAAGCCTGAACCGGACTGGTACCCATGAATCCATCGGTCCCCAGATTTTCATTTGGAAAAGTACCCTGAAAGGTATTGGCGAGGTATTGACCTGAAGGGGTCAGTTCGTCACCCCAGGCAAATCGCTTTCCATTTACTCCACCACGGGCCGCAAATTCCCACTCAAATTCGGTAGGAAGTCTTTTTCCAGCCCATTTGGCGTAAGCTTCTGCATCCTCAAAGGCAATGTGAACCACAGGGTGTTTTTCCATCCCTTCGATGGAACTTCCTGGCCCATTGGGATGTCTCCAGTTGGCACCGGTCACCCATACCCACCATCTTGAGATGTCATTCAGCGGTACAGGATAAGGTGGAGGGGAGAATACCATAGATCCTGGCTGAAGTTGCTCATCTGGAATTTTTGGAGTGCCGGGAGGAAGCTGTTTTTTTAATTCTTCCCAGTCAATAGGCCTCTCAGCTACTGTCAGGTATCCGGTTTCTTCGGTGAATTTGGCAAATTCCTCATTGGTTACTTCATGCACATCCATCCAGAATCCATCCACCTTGACATTTACAGCCGGCTTTTCAGCAGGATAGGCATCTGCTTCATTGGTTCCCATGATGAATTCACCGCCCGGAATCCAAGCCATTCCCTGTTCTTTTTGAGGCGGTTCGGGTTGGGAGAAACTCACGGAAGAAGTAGATTCTTCCGAAGAAACCTGACTTTCAGGCTTGGAACAGGAAAAAATCAAAAGTGAAGAAAATAGAGGTAAAAGGAGGCTTTTATTCATCGGAAAGGGTACTTGGCAAATAATTCTTTGACTTTAATTTTCCTCTAAGTTAGACTTCTGATTGAACCAAAGCGGCTTTTGCCTGGACTTTTTTGCGAAGTTTGTTGAAAAATTGCTTCCTTTCTTTCTCTCCTGTGCCACTTATCAGTGTGGATTTTTTCATCAGGTTTTCCAGATTTTTAAACATCCCCTCGTTGAATCGCTGATCGGTAGAACCCACAAAATACAGCACACTGTGATTGAGGTAGGTGATTTTGTTATCTCCGATTTCAGCCATAAAGGTGTTGTCTCCCAGTACTATTTCATTCAGATAGAGGCGATATTCTGCACTGTCCTCAGTGGGTGCATGTCCCAGCATGGACTTTCTCCCGGTTTCAGCCATTTTTTCAAGATGGTCAATAACTTCTAATACGCACTGGTAGAGTTGCAAAGTAGTTTCGGCTTGATCAATGAGTCCCATTTCGTGGTAAACCTCTATTTGCCTCAATGTGGTATTGAGTCCTTCTTCGTTCCATATTTCTGAGGTAGGAACTTTGTTATACACTCTAAGAATTTTTTGGGTCAGGTCTTGATAGGGGGCAAAGTAGTTTTTGGAAGCAGAGAACTTTTCGTTTTTCAGGCTTTCGTAGTAAAGAATAGACTTTTTCCAAAAGAAGAACTTGAAACCCGCCAACAAAGGATGGTAGTAATGATGAAAAGGTGGCATGTCCTTGACCAGAAAATAGACGTGTTTGTTGCTGAAGCTATTCACCAGATTGAGCTGGGCCAAGACATCTTCCATCCATCTTCCAAAGGCATTTTCGTCATAGTTATTCAGTGTACCATGGAAAAGGATTGCATTGGAAGAAGCACTGAAGAAACGATCCACCGAAATATTGAATCGCTGGCAAATGATATTCAGTTCCTCAAAGTCAAGCAGTTTTTCTCCCCGGATTCGGCGATAGGCGCTGTCCATACTCACCTGAAGCAATTCTGCGATTTCGTCGACAAGTGAAGAGTAGGGTGGGATGATGGATTTCAGTTCCTGAAAAAACCTGGATTGAAGGTTCGTAGTCGGATTGGTCATAGCTTGGGTCTATTCTATAAAAAGTTCAAAAGTCAATGGAAATTAAAAAAAATACTGAAAAATAGATTTTTTAAAAAATTTAAATTTGGGATAATATTTATTATTAAAATATTATTTTGATAAAAGAATTTTTATTATTTGACTTAAGCTAGATTATTTTGAACTTTTCTATTCAGAAAGTTTCCTGAAATATATTGGAACGATTTCAAATTGGATGGTAATTTTTTTGAGATAGGCCTGACAAAAGTGAATTCTTGATAGCTTGTTAAAAAAAAATCGGCTCATGGAGTATGAGCCGATTGGAATTTAATGGGGACTGAAATTATGCACTAGGTCCTTCGCTCGCTGCATGTAGCTTTCCGAGTTCCTGATCGATAGTCCAGAGTCCAATACCTTCCTCGCCGATGATGTCAAATAGCTCCAAGGCTCGTCTTGACATGGTTTCTTCCTCTCGCTGCTCGGTGACATACCACTGCATAAAGCTGAACGTGGCAAAATCCTTCACTCCAAAGGCATGGTCCACGATGTTGTTGATAGACTTCGTGACTTTGATTTCATGCTCCAAAATCAACTCGAATACCTCTCTAAGGGAATTGAAGTGGTGTCTTACCCCTGTGATTTCTGGTTGGATAGCATGACCTCCGGCCTCGTTCACATACTGGAAGATTTTCATCATGTGCATCCTTTCCTCGTCCGCATGGGTGTAGAGATACTTGGCTGCATTTTCATAACCCATCATGTGACACCATGAAGCCATGGATAAGTAATAGGCAGAGGACTTGCCTTCCATTTCAATTTGCTTGTTGAGTAAGGCCTCTGTATCGGGGAGCAAAGAACGCTGAAGCGTTACTATTTCTTTCTGTTTCATTTTGACTGTATTTAATACCTAAACTTAACTATTTATCGGGGTACTTGGGTTTCCCAAGGTCCGATATTCTTCCAAATTTAGAACTGGTTTAAGTAAGCTTATCGGGTCAAGGGGGAAGGAAATACCGGTAAACTTTCCTCGCCATCCTCGGCTACAGACTGTACGGCAAAGAAATAATTATCCTTGCTGTAGGGTAGGGTTAGGTTGGTTTCAGTAGTGAAAAACTTCTTTTCCCACATAGAGGAGGAAGTCTCTCGCATGAGGACGTAATATCCCTTTACCTTTCCGGTTTGGGGAGCTTTCCAAAGCAAAATAGAATGATTGCTCAAGCCTCGTACATCAATCTGAACATCCTGAGGCATATATGCCGAATTGGCCAAAGAAGCGGCAGAAGCCAAATTCACCGCAGAGACTTTTCTCAAATACTCAAAGTCCATGAATTCAGGGAGGTCTCCATATTGAATACCGTCTTCAACTCGGACGTTTTCGTGCTGATGGATGAAGTTTTCGTTCATCTCGGACATTCGCACGGCAGTGTATCCATTTCTCATAAATGGAGTTTGGTCGCCACCTCTCAGAAACCGATCGCTTCTGTAAATCAGTTTGACTTCCATCTGATCCACATATCGCTCACCAACTTCTTTGATATATCGGGCCAGTTGTCGGGATTTACTGTCGTTGTCCGCATTGGTATAGCGACGGATAGAAGCAGCTCTTTCATCCTCTGCCAGAGGAATGGTTTCGGAAAACACGCGCATCTGGGTGTTGTTTTTGATCAGGGTTCCTGAGGATTCGCTATTTCCCACAATGTCATTGTTCAATACTGCTTCGATATTCCAACCCTGCTCTTTAGCTTTGTCAGCAAGGTAAGTAGCGCCTTTGAGCCCTTGCTCTTCTCCTGTGAAAGCGACGAAAAGGATGGTAGCCGAAAATTCCGTTTTTGCCATGATTCGGGCCAATTCCATCACCAAGGCTACGCCGCTTCCGTCATCATTGGCACCCGGAGCAGCTCCCTCGGCATCCATCACGTCCCGGTTTCTGGAATCCAGATGTGCGGAAACAATAAAAACCCGATTGTCATCCGGATTTGTACCTTTCAGTGTAGCTACCACATTGGCCACTTTGGCGTCTTCTTTTATCCTGCGACCGTCTCCCGGAGTGATAAATTCCTCGATTTCAGCACTCATTCGCCCGTTTGATGCTTTGGCCCATTCTTGAAACTTGCTCAGGACATAGCGTTGAGCTGCAGGCATTCCATTTTCAGTATTGGTATTCAGGGTATGCCTGGAGTTGAACGAGGTTAATTCATAGATGTATTTTTTAAGAGAATCAGCAGAGACTTCTCCCACCATTTCGGCGATTTGGGGATTTCTGATGATGGCTTGTTGGGAAAATGAGATTTGGGAAAGGAATCCCAAAAGGAGGGTGAATAAAATTTTGCGCATCGTAAGGTTGTTTTTAGCTTAGGCCTAAATTTATCCGATAGCACCCGATTCGCTAAACAGTTTTACATGAATACCTTCTCATTGCCAAACAAAGGAGATTATCCGGTTTTTTTTGAAACCTACATTTCCAAGCTTTCACAGGAAAACTACTCCGAGCTGATTCAAAAACAATTGGAGGAGCTAAAATCCTACTTCTCTACAAAACCCGATGGATGGGAAGACAGAGGCTATGCCGAGGGCAAGTGGACACCAAAGGAGGTTTTGGGACATATTATAGATACTGAGCGGATTATGCTTTTCCGTGCCTTGTGCATCGCACGGGGTGAAAAGCAAATGCTTCCCGGCTTTGATCAGGATCAATATGTAGTAGAAGGGAGATTTGCCTCAGTTTCATTTTCTGATTTGATCCGCGATTTTGAGATGCAAAGACAAGCTTTATTGAGCTTTATCCCCACCTTGTCTGAGGAGGTTTTGGATTGGGTGGGTTCTGCCAATGGCAATCCTATTTCTCCAAGGGCCTTACTTTGGATCATTCCCGGTCACTTGGAACATCATCTTCGGATCTTTAAAGAACGCTATTGAACCATGACTACGCTGAAAATTGCAGTGATTGACGCTTTTACGGATACCCCATTTTCAGGGAATCCGGCAGCAGTTTGCCTTTTGGAAGAGTCACTTCCCAAAGAAACCATGCAGGCAATCGCCATGGAAATGAACCTAAGTGAAACTGCATTTGTGGAGAAAACCACAGAGCCGGGATACTTCTCCCTTCGATGGTTTACTCCGACGTTGGAAATTGATCTCTGTGGTCATGCGACTCTGGCATCTTCCCATTGGATGCTGCTTTCCGGATGGGCAAAAGAAGGAGAACAGATGCATTTCGCTACCAAAAGCGGGGAACTGAGAGTAAAAAGTGAAGCAGGGTTTCTCCAGATGGATTTTCCGCTTATTCCTACTTTTACGGATTCGCATCCTTCGTTTCCGGACGAGATTTTCGGAAAAAAGATTCTCCACGCGGCCCAACTGCGCAAAAACTGGATTTTTGAATTGGAGGATGCTAAAGCCGTGCGAGACTTGGAGCCGGATTTTGGAAAAATAGCTGCGAATAGTGAGGAGGGATTTATCATCACGGCTGAAGGAGATCAGGGATATGATATCGTCAGTAGGTTTTTCGGTCCCAATGTCGGAGTGCCTGAGGACCCTGTCACCGGATTTGCTCATTGTGCTTTGATGGACTACTGGAACCAAAAGACAGGCAAAACCCAGCTCAAAGCCTTTCAAGCAAGTAAAAGAGGGGGAGAGCTATATTTGGAAAAGCACGATGACCGGGTTCTGATCCGGGGCAAAGCAGTCAAAGTCTGGGAGGGAGATCTTACATTCTAAACTATGGAACAGACGACAAAAAAAAGAGTGGGAGTGCGTAGAATCATGAAGCATCTCAGCGATTATTGGTTGAATGACTTCAGCTTTGTTACTCTTTTGGTTGCCTTGGTTTTTACAGTTTTTATCCTTCCTGTATTGATAGAATATGGGCATGTAAGCCTCCTATTCGTCAATTTGGTATTCATTTTCCTGTTTTTTACGGGTATTTGGTCTTCGAGCAATCCTTATTTGATTTTTCTCACCACCACCTTGTTTATTCTTCAGTTGGGCTTAAGAATACTGCGCTTTAGCGACCTGCCTGTGGAATTCTACTTATGGGAGAGGATTGTGGGTTTGATGAATATGGGGGTTTTCATCTATGTCAATCTGCGCTTGTTGTTTAGAAACAATGAAGTGAACCTCTACAGGGTGATTGGTGCGATCAATGTCTATCTACTATTGGCGATTCTGGGAGCATTTGGATTTGAGGTAATCCATTTGATTTTGGGATCCTCTATCAGTGGAGTATCTGATTTGTCAGATAGAAATATTTTAATCGGATTGGATGAGGACTTTTCTACCTATGTTTATTTCAGTTTGGTTTCCTTGACCACAGTGGGCTTTGGTGACTTTACCCCGGTGAATATCATGTCTAAAATGTTGGCTGTCTTTCTGTCCACCATAGGGATACTTTATCCCGCAGTAGTTATTGCAAAATTGGTTGGATATAGCACCAATAAGTAAAAACTGTACTTTTCCACTCCTGTAATTTTCCTCCTCAAAGACGATCAAAACCTGTTATTTACTATCGTATTTAACCTGATCTATCTATGAGAAAAATTTACCTTAGCTTCTTGCTGCTTTGGTGTGTGAATTTGGCCTTTTCACAGACAGAGCGCAAAATCGAGGTGGAATCCAAAGTAGAAACCACTTCTGAAGTCACCATCAAAGGCAAGAGAGTTCCATACAAAGCGACTGCCGGCACCCAGCCTGTTTGGGATGCCAACGGGGATCCCATTGCCTCTCTTTTCTACACCTATTACGAGCGGACAGATGTGACTGATAAAACCAAAAGACCTCTGGTAATCAGTTTCAATGGAGGTCCGGGTTCTGCGTCCATTTGGATGCATTTGGCCTACACCGGCCCGGTTGTGTTAAATATTGACGATGAAGGCTATCCAATCCAGCCTTATGGAACCAAAGCCAATCCGCATTCTATTTTGGATGTGGCTGATATTGTCTATGTGGATCCGGTCAATACAGGCTACAGCCGAATTGTGAAAGAGGATACGCCTAGAGGTACCTTTTTCGGGATCAACTCTGATATCCAATACTTGGCTGACTGGGTCAATACCTTTGTTACCCGACAAAACCGATGGACTTCTCCCAAGTACCTGATTGGAGAGAGCTACGGAACTACCCGCGTCGCCGGTTTGGTTTCCCGACTTCAGAATTCCCATTGGATGTATTTCAACGGGGTCATTTTAGTGTCTCCTACTGATATGGGAATCGATCGGGGTGGTCCGGTGAAAATGGCTAATTACTGGCCTTATTACGCTGCTACGGCTTGGTATCACAAGGCGCTTCCTGCGGAGCTTCAGGCTAAAGATCTGGATGAAATCCTTGCCATCGTGGAGCCTATGGCTGTCAATGAAATTCTTCCAGCCATGACCAAGGGGGGAATGCTTTCAGAATCTGAGCGGGAGGCCATTGCTACCAAAATGGCTTATTATTCAGGTCTTAAAAAGGAAGCCATCTTGCAGTACAATCTGATGGTTCCCACCAGTTTCTTCTGGAAAGAATTGCTCAGAGAAAGAGACGGGATGACGATCGGGCGATTGGATAGTCGATATAAGGGTTTTGACCGAATGGAAGGAGGAGAGCGATACGACTTCGATCCTGCACTGACGAGCTGGAATCATGCTTTTGCTCCGGCTTTTAATCACTATGCTAAAAACGTATTGAAGTTCAATACCGACTTGACATACAATCTCTTCGGACCGGTCAATCCTTGGGACAGAAGTAACGAAACCACCGGCTATGACTTAGGTACAGCCATGCGACAGAATCCTTATCTGCATTTGATGGTGCAGTCTGGATATTTTGATGGAGGCACGGACTACTTCAATGCCAAATACAGCACCTGGCATATCGATCCCAATGGAAAAATGAAGGATAGGATTGATTTCAAGGGCTATCGCTCCGGTCACATGATGTATCTGAGAGCAGAGGATTTGGAAAGATCGAATGAAGATATTCGGCAGTTTATCCTCAAATCATCCGTGGCACCGGGTCAGCCGGCCAAATACGAGTAAGACTCTTAGATTTAAAAATTTCAACTCCGAAACCTAGTTCAATCAGTTCTAGGTTTCGGAGTTTTTTATTGGGGGAGAAAAGCGGAGGAGAATTCCTCAAAAGAGTGGATGGGCTCTTTTTTTCCTGCCCATTGGCCTAAGAGCAGGAAAATATCCTGCAAGGTTTTTCCTTCTTTCCGGAGGAATTGTAGGGAGGTCGAATCGGCCGATTTGCTCAGTTTCTTCTTATCTGGCCCGTTTAGCAGGTCATGATGATGAAAAGTGGTTGTTGAAAAAGAGGAATCACCCAAAAGTCTTGCTAAATCCAATTGGGCAAAAGTGGAAGAAAGCAAATCCTTTCCTCTTACCACCAAGTCCACTCCGAAGTGCAAGTCATCAACCAGACTGCTGAGATGATAAGAGGGAATACCGTCCTTCTTTCGGATCATATAAAATGCTGCATCCTCCGGAATCAATCCTGAAATTTTCCGATCAGGATATTCTTTAAACTCAATAAAATCTGAATCCAGGGTATCGATACGCCAAGCCGTTTCTTTTCGGTCCAAAGGAATTCTCCTGTCAAGGCACTGCCCCAAATAATAGCCCTGAGGGCTCATCTGCTGGATTTTCTTTCGGGAAAAGTCACAGGCAAATACTTTTCCGGAAGTTCTGATTTTTTCCAAGGCCTCTGCATATATATCCATTCGATGGATTTGGGACCACTCGGACTCGAATTCTTGGAGATTTTTTGGACCCATGTGAATGGGGATTTCGAGAAAATCCAAAGTGTCAAAAATATCCTTCACATACTCCGGACGATACCGCTCCCGATCCAAATCATCAATCCGAAGTAGAATTTGAGCTCCATGCCTCTCTGCCAAAGCCTTGGTGAGTAAAAATGAAAAGGCATTGCCTAGGTGTAAATATCCGCTCGGGGTTGGAGCTATCCGGGTGAGATTGAATTTCATGTGTTTATAATTAGTTTTTTAATGGCCACATGGAATCTTCGCTTGCGTTATAATCATCCCTCTGAGTATCTCTTAGGGTCATGGTTGATTTCATCCGCCGAAATTAAGTAGATTGTCAAGAAAAAAGAGATGCGGTTATTGACTTATTTGGCTGTTTTTGCTCTGCTTACCTCCTGTTCTTTCCCGGTTTCTTTCCCCACTACAGGTAAAGAATGGATAGAGGCATCCATTCGATATCATGATCCAAACGGAAAGTGGAATTCTTTGCGAGCCGGATTTTTGGTGGAAGACAGTTTGCCTCCCGGAAGAGATTCCCGCTCTTACACTTTTAGCCTGGATAATTCCAAGTCCCAATTTATTTACCGATTCAAAGATTTGGAATTTGAAGTAATCGGGGATTCGCTGCATGTCCAGAAGGGTGAAGTGGACAAAGAAAGAGCACTCCGACTTCGGAATTACTACACCTTTTTGTGGGGCTTGCCCATGAAACTGATGGATCCAGGGACGGTAATCGAGGATTCTGTACGGGAAGAAATCCTTCAGGGAAAAACCTACCAAGTGGTCCGGGTGCCCTATGAGAAGGATATTTGGTACTTCTACCTCAATCCCGAAAATTACCGAATGGAGGCCTATAAGTTTTACCAAGATGAGCCTCAAGGAAAGGGAGAAATCATTTATCTGGAGGGAGAATATGATTTTTCGGGAATGAAGATTCCCAAGAATCGAACCTGGTATCGAACAGAGAAGCCTGAGTTTTTGGGGACAGATATGCTTAAGTCGGTTGATTCTACCGATTAAGTTTCTTTAACCGCAATAATTTTTTGAAAATGCCTCATCCAAGTAGCTTTGTTTAGAATGAAGCGGCTATCCCTTTTATGTATTGCTTGGTTGATTTCCGGCTGGGTTTTCGGACAGGTGACCTATTCCGGAAATGTGATCGACGCGATAGACAAAAAATACATGAAAGGGGTAGAGGTCCGAGTGGGAAATAGGGAGCCTGTTATTACCAATGAACGGGGACATTTTAGCCTTAAGGCCAATGCGGGGGATACTTTGAAAATCAACTTTCCCGGATTTGTGGCAAAAAGACTGGTATTGGGATTGGAGCGGATACTTTTGATCGAAATTCAGGATCAGGCAAGGCTTCTTCCAACCTTTGAGGTTCGGTCTGAGCTTTTTCGCTATCGCTTCCAAGACGGGCGTTTGGTTTTGGTAAAAGATGAGCCTGAGGGAGAAAAACCGCTGAGCAGGCAAGCCACCACTGCTTCTGACAAGTCTTCGCTTTATCCCAATTTTTCGATTTATGGGCCTATCAGCTATTTCACAAGAAGAAACAGACAGCTCAGGAAATATGAGGAAAAGCTGGATACAGAACGAAGGAGGGCAGGATATTTGGCTGTGATTGATTCAGATTCGATTCGCAGAAGTCTGATGGAAAAATACCAGATGGATCGGAAGTCCTGGGACGAAATGATTATTCGATTTAATGAATTTCACCGCGCTCACCAATTCTTGGACTGGTCCAGTCAGCGGGTTTTGGCCCAACTTTCTGAATTTATCCGATTGGAAACCTATTTGGAGGATTAGCTTTTTCGCTTAAAAGACCAAGTCACGTAAAACTTGGCTACGATTTCATCTGATGTATTTTTTCCAGTGGAAATCATAGTCAATTGGGCTGTATCACCGGGGTTGAGTCCTTCGATAAGTTCAAACAATTCAGCCCCCTGATCGCAGGAAAAGGAGATTTTGGTGTTGGCTTTTTTGAAATATTCTGCGCGAAAATCCACTACCAGCATGCTAAAACTTCCCCTTCCGGCCAAAGCCAATTGGCAAAGCGCCCCGGTACTCAATTCTGCTGCACCGGCCAAGGCAGCAAAATAGATGGACTTGAAAGGATTCTGCGTACTCCAGCGAAATGGGATAGAAACATTACACTTTTCTCGGTCTAAGGAAAGCATTTTAAAACCCCAAAAAACGGCAGAAGGCAACTTCGAAAGCATAGCCATTCGAAATACTGCCGGGTTGAGCATTTTCTTTCGGTAATCCTCGGCTTCAGGAGAAAGGGAAGTAGCTGTGATTTGGGTTTCCATCTTTTTCTTTTTTTGAAAAATAGAAATTTAGAAGGGAAAATTAGCCTTCGTTAACTGGTTTTGTTTGAAATTTGAATCAGCCTACATGATGGTTACTGCTCTTTCTGATTTTCAAAAAGGATTATTCTCCTTTCCCTGAGAGAATGTGTAAGCTCTGTTTTGGTATTATATCGAATAAAAAATAGCTTTCATTTTTGGTTTGGTACCCGATTTGAATAAAACTGAAAAAACAAAAGGATTATGAAAAAGACGATAGCAATACTGACACTCGGATTGATGGTGTATGCCTGTGCCAAAGTTCCTTTGACGGGAAGGATGCAGTTGGCTGCCGTGTCCAATGAGGAGATTATGCCTCTTGTCAATGAGGAATATTCCAAAATCAAGAAAGAATCGAAGGTTTTGACTCAAACTCCCCAAGGACAGCAAGTAGTCAATGTAGGAAAGCGTATATCGAAGGCTGTTGAAGACTTTTTGCTTCAAGAAGGATATCAGGATTTGGTGGCCACTTTCAATTGGGAATTTAATCTATTGGAAAGCGAGCAGGTCAACGCCTGGTGTATGCCAGGGGGAAAAGTGGCATTCTACACGGGGATTATGCCGATTTGCCAGGATGAAACGGGCATTGCGGTAGTTATGGGCCACGAAGTAGCTCATGCTGTGGCTTCTCATTCCAGAGAAAGAATGTCCAACGGAATGTTAGCTAACCTTGGAATTTCAGCCATTTCAGTGGCCATGGGACAAAACCCTACCTTAACCGAACAGATTTTTTTGCAATCGATCGGGATGGGTTCTCAATTGGGAATGTTGAGCTTTTCCAGGAAACATGAACTGGAGGCCGATGAATTAGGGTTAATTTTTATGGCTATGGCAGGATATGACCCAAGACAGGCCCCACTTTTTTGGGAAAGAATGGCAGCTGTAGGAGGAGAAGCCCCACCGGAATTCCTTTCTACTCACCCGGGCCCCGACCGAAGAATTGAGCAGCTCAATTCCAAAATGCCGAAGGCGCTCGAGTACTACAATAAGTAGGCAGTGGTCAGTAGGCAGTTTACAGATGGCAGTAGGCAGTAGACAGTAGGCAGTAGACAGTAGGCAGTAGGCAGTAGTTAGTAGTCAGGTTTTAGTCTGAGCAAAATTAGGTTAAAGATTAAGGGTTAATAGTTAAATCCAGTTTCAGATTTCAACCTTCTGACTTAAAAGCTGTCTCACAGATGTCACAGATTCCCACAGATAAAATGGCTTTTAGTTTCAGCTTTCTGACTTAAAACTTCTCACTTTTAACTGCAAGTCCTTCCTCCAGCTTACTGCCCACTCCAAACTGCCTACTGAAACTCACATTCCACCAAAGCCCCTCAGCTTAATCTGTGTCAGTTTGCGCTTGGTGTCCAAAGGAAAATCACCCTTCATCATCCAGTCGTAGTAGGAAGGTTCTTCTTTGAGGGCTTGTTCTACAGTTTTGCCTTTGTGCTTACCAAAATTGAAGATTTCCTGACCTTGGGAATTGAAAACAAACCGACCCGCCAAGTCCACCATTTTCTCATTGACCATTTCGTGGATTTTCTTCATGTCGTTTTGAAAAACTCCAACCCGGTTTCCTTGAAGGTCTTCAATCTCCTCTCCCTGATAGCGTTCCACTTGCGCTTGGAAAACATCCAATGTGGCTAGAGTATCAGCCTCAGCACTATGAGCATTCTCCAAGGTTCGGTTGCAGTAGAATTTGTAAGCTGCGGTGAGATTTCTTTTTTCCATCAGGAAAAAGATCTTTTGGGCATCGAGTAGATTCCGGTTTTCCAGATCAAAATCAATCCCCGACCTTAAGAACTCTTCCACTAGCAGAGGGATATCGTACTTCAGCACATTGAACCCGCCCAAATCCGCTTTTCCGATAAACTGATGGATATCCTTGGCTATGTCCTTAAAAAAGGGTTCGTTTTTCACGTCCTTGTCGTAAATCCCGTGAATAAGGGAAGCTTCCAAAGGAATCGGGATGCCCGGATTTACTTTTCGGGTGTAGATTTCCCTTCCTTCATCCGGAAAAAGCTTGACGATTGAGATTTCTACAATCCGGTCCGTTCCCACATTGGTTCCGGTGGCTTCTAGGTCAAAAAATGCAATAGGGTTTCTAAGGTTCAATTTCATTTTACTTGAATTTGGCTTTCAATGGTTCTAAGTCCAAGTTGTCATAATTCCCAGAACTCATCAAAAGCAGATTGGTGTTTTGGTAATTCAGGCCCAAAAGGTAGTCTTTTAATGCTTGACTTTCGGTAAAAACTTGAATATCGGCACGCTTAAATCCTTCCCGAAGAGTTTTTTCATCCATCAATTCAAGCTTTTTCAAAGCAACCGCATGCGGATTCAAATAAACGATCGCTACATCTGCCTGATCCATAGAATGGGCATAATTGGGCAAAAAGGCTTTATTCAGGGAGGAATAGGTATGGAGTTCCTGAACAGCCACCAAGCGTCTATTGGAAAACTGATTTTTGACTGCATTTACTGTGGCTTTCAGTTTTGACGGAGCATGGGCGAAATCCCTGAAGAGGATCCCGGAGTCATTTTTGGCTAAAATTTCCTGTCTTTTAGCTGCACCTTTGAAGGTCTGAATAGAACTGTAAAACTGCTCAGCTGAGATTCCCAAGTCCTGACAGATATGAAGTGCCCCTTGAAGATTTTGAAGATTATGCTCTCCAAAGATTTCCAGTTCCACCGGACCTTTTTCTGCGAGCAGGTAGGTTTTTCCTTCAATTATTTGAGCAGGATGAGCATGATAGGGGATTTTTTGACCTTGAGTTAATGCCTTCTCAGCCGCTTCCTTGACCAAAAGATCCGAAGCGCAATAGATCAATTTCCCATGCTTGGGAGTCATTTCCATAATTTTGGCAAACTGGGCTTTATATTCTTCAAAATCAGGAAAAACATTGAAATGATCCCAAGCAATGCCGCTGACCAAGACCACGTCATGGTGATAGTGGAAAAATTTGGGAGTACGGTCAATGGGAGAGGTGAGGTATTCGTCTCCTTCGATCACGATCACTGGAGCATCCGAAAGCCTTACCATCAAATCAAACCCATCGATTTGAGCGCCGACTAGGTAATCAAAATCCACTCCCTGATCTTTCAGGACATGAAGAATCATGGAAGTAATAGTAGTCTTACCATGAGATCCTGCAATGACCACTCGCTTTTTGCTTTGGCTTTGATTGAAGATGAATTCCGGAAAGGAATAGATGGGAATCCCCAATTCCTGCGCACGAATGAGCTCCGGATTATCTATTCGGGCATGCATCCCCAAGATGACTCCATCCAATTCCGAATGGATTTTTTCCGGAAACCAACCCATCTCAGAGGGAAGTATACCTGCCAACCTAAGCCTGGTTCGGGAAGGCTCATAGATTTCATCATCGCTGCCGGTGACGGAGTAGCCTTTTTCTACTAAAGCCAGAGCTAAGTTGTGCATCACAGCACCTCCGATGGCGATGAAATGGTAGTGTTTCATAGTTGGGAAAAATCAATTGAGATTCAGAATCCAAACTTATAAAACTCCCGACCCGATAAAAACCTAATTTTAGAAGGAATAGATTTTTTGTGACCTAGGCTTTTGCCTATTTTCGCCCAAATCTTTTTTAAGCCCATGTTTGACGATAAATATGCCTATCTGACTCTCTCCTTGCTTTATCTTCTGGCTTGGTTGGTGGTATTTGCCAAAAGTCCCTGGAAAAAAGGCATGATCAAAGTAGGTGTAGTCGGAGGAATAATGGGCATTATTGCTGAGGTTTGGTACTTTCATGACTATTGGCGACCTCCAATGGTTTGGAAGACGGGATGGCCGGGAATCGAAGACTTCATTATCGGTTTTGCCATGTTTGGAGTAGGTGGGTATATTCATTCGGCATTTACCAAAAGAGAGATCGATTACGAAAAGCAGACGGGGGCTAAGAACAGGGACTTTTTCTTTTTATGGCTGATCGGATGTGCCAGTTTGACGATTTTCAGTATGGTTTTCAAAATCCATTCAGGTTACGTCACTTTCCTCACTTTCATGGGCTTGGCCATTTACATTTGGATTCAGAGGCCGGATTTGATTGGGCTTTCTTTGATTTCAGGGGTTTCGACCTTAGCCATTGTCATCGTGATCTATTACATCACGTTTGGTATTCTTTACCCTCATTTTTGGGATACCTACGGGATGCTAAACGATGAACCCATTTTAGGCTATAAAATCATGGAAATCCCCGTTTCTGAGATGTTATGGCACTTTGGATGGGCAGTGCTCTGCTCCATGTTTAGAGGCTATAGAAATGGGGTGTATTACAAAAATCCCCTTCCATCGCAGGCTTGATTTTTGCTACTTGCTGTTGATAAGTTTTGGAAAAGTTGTTCAAAACTCCTGCACATTTGCTGATACATTTGTTTTATGACCGAGAATACCAACCAACCAAGAATCACCCGTAAAAAACCCACTTACGAAAACCCGACTAACTTTCTGGGAAAAGTCCCTCCTCAAGCAGTAGACTTGGAGGAAGCTGTCCTTGGGGCTTTGATGCTGGAAAAAGATGCTTTGACCAATGTCATCGATATCCTAAAAGTGGAGAGTTTCTACAAGGAATCTCACAAAGTTATTTTTCAGGCTATCCTCGACTTGTTTACTGAAAGTCAGCCCATTGATATGCTTACCGTCACTTCCCAACTCCGGAAAAATGGGGCTTTGGAAGTAGCAGGAGGGGCTTTTTACATAGCTGAACTTACTTCCCGAGTAGCTTCTGCCTCCAACATAGAGTATCATGCCCGAATCATCACCGAACAGGCGATCAAGCGGGATTTGATCAGGATTTCTTCTGAGGTGCAAAAGGATGCCTTTGAGGATACCACTGACGTATTTGAGCTACTGGATAAGATGGAGCAGTCTCTTTTCGAGATTTCGGAGAAAAATATCCGTAAAAACTACTCCGATATGCGGTCCATCATGCGGGATGCCATAGCGGAGTTGGAGGAAAGAAAAAATCAAAAAGACGGTCTTACAGGGGTTCCTTCGGGTTTTACAGCCTTGGACCGGGTCACCTCAGGTTGGCAAAAGTCCGACTTGGTCATCATCGCTGCCCGACCTGCGATGGGTAAAACTGCCTTCGTTCTTTCGGTGCTTCGAAATGCAGCTGTAGACCACACACGACCTGTGGCGATATTCTCACTGGAAATGTCCGCGGTTCAGTTGGTCAACCGATTGATTTCTTCTGAGGCGGAATTGGATTCAGAAAAAATCAAAAAAGGCTCTTTGGCTGACCATGAATGGGCTCAGTTGGTTCACAAAACAGCCAAGCTTTCCAAAGCCCCCTTGTTTGTGGATGATACACCGGCACTTTCCATTCTTGAGTTGAGAGCCAAAGCACGAAAATTGAAAGCACAGCACGATATTCAGATGATCGTGATTGATTACCTTCAGCTGATGTCGGGGGATTCGAAAAGTGGTGGACCTGGAGGAAACAGGGAACAGGAAATTGCGAGTATTTCCCGTGCGCTGAAGAAAATCGCCAAGGAATTGAGCATTCCTGTGATCGCACTTTCTCAGCTTTCCCGTGCGGTGGAGACTCGGGGAGGAGATAAGCGTCCTCAGCTATCCGACCTCAGGGAATCCGGTGCTATCGAGCAGGATGCCGACATGGTGATGTTCCTTTATCGTCCTGAATACTACGGAATCACCCAAGACGAAGACAATAACTCCACTGCTGGTGTCGGCGAGGTTATTATCGCCAAGCACAGAAACGGTTCTCTGGATACGGTCAAACTTCGCTTTATCGGCCGCTATACCAAGTTTACCGATTTGGACTTCGGGGCCAATTTCCAGCCCAATCAGCCTATTGAAGCTTCCTATCAGAAATTCACATCCGGAGCTTCCGGGGCAGCCAGTTTTGATACTGGCAGCATGATGAAATTGCCGAGCAAAGCCAACGACGATTTGCTTCAGGGTGACGGAGGTTCAGTTGATTTTTAATTTATGAAAGCAGTAGTTCTCAATCAGGATTCTCAGGATAAAATTCAGGTGGTTGATCTTCCCAAGCCTTCAGTTGGGGAAGGGGAGGCATTGGTGCGCATTCACGGGTCTGCACTCAATCACCGGGATGAATGGAGCCGTAAAGGCCTTTATCCCAATTTGAAAAATGGAATTATTTTGGGTTCAGACGGAGCAGGTGTGGTTGAGGCAGTGGGCTCTGAACAAGATTCAAAATGGCTCAATCAGGCTGTAATTATCAATCCGGCTTTTTTTTGGGGCGATGATCAAAAAGCCCAAAGCAGGCAGTTTGAGATTTTGGGCATGCCCCGCAACGGGACTTTTGCGGAATATGTCGCAGTACCCGTAGATCGATTGGTTCCCAAACCAAGCCATCTTTCTTTGGAAGAAGCTGCGGCACTTCCTTTGGCGGGACTTACAGCTTATCGGGCATTGGTTTACCAAGGCCAAGTAAAAGAAGGAGAGCAAGTTCTGATCACAGGAATTGGTGGGGGGGTAGCACAATTTGCTGCGCAGTTTGCCCATGCCATAGGAGCAAATGTTTTTGTCACAAGCAGCCAAGCGGAAAAACTTCAAAAAGCAAAGGAATTGGGCTATCGGGGTGGATTTAACTATCAGGATAAAGATTGGGTAGCAAAAGCCTTGGAGCTCACAGGAGGATTTGACCTGATTATTGATGGAGCTGCAGGTGATGGGATAAATGATCTGATTCAGGCCTGCAAACCTGGGGCAAGAATCGTTTTCTATGGAGCCACAGCAGGCAATCCTGGGAAATTGGAAGCCAGAAGGATATTTTGGAATCAGCTGAAAATCATGGGTTCTACCATGGGTTCGGATGAGGATTTCCGATCCATGATTGACTTGGTGGAATCGCATCAACTTCATCCTACTGTGGACCAAGTATTTCCCTTGGGTCAAGCTTTGGATGCTTTTGATCGCATGAAAGCCGGAAAGCAACTGGGAAAAATTATCCTGAAGCCCTGAAATTAATCCTCTGTTTCGAAAATGAAGTTTTGATAGGCATTGCTCAATTCTTGCCGAGCTTTGCCATTATTTTGGTTTTTTGCAAGGGCTATCCCTTTTTCAAAAAAGTCCTTAGCCAAGCTTAAGTCCTCATTTTCCCAAAAAAAATGGGCGGCAGGAAAATACATTGGCAGATACTCTTCATGGTTTTCCCGAAGGAATAAAAAAAGATTCCTGGCCTCTTCAGGCTCATTATGCTGAATCTCCAAGGCCAATGCGTAGTAGTTGAAGGGGTTTTCTGCTTCTTCAAGAATAAATTTTCTCAGCGCCTCAATCCGGGCCAAATTGCTCATGAATTGTTTTTTTAATTAGCCTTTGCCTGTTATTTTCACGCAAAATAAATCTAAAATAATCTAACTCTAAACCAATGAAGATTCTTGTTTGTATCACCCACGTACCGGATACGACTTCCAAGATTCAGTTTACTGCCGACAATACCAAGTTTGATACCGCTGGTGTGCAATTCATCATCGGTCCCTATGACGACTACGCACTGGCGAGAGCTGTGGAACTTCGGGACCAAACGGGAGGAAAGCTGACTGTTTTGAATGTAGGAGAAGCGGAATCCGATCCTACTTTGAGAAAAGCCCTGGCCATCGGTGCTGATGATGCCATTCGGGTAAATTCTTTTCCTAAGGACTCCTATTTTGTAGCTCAACAAATCGCTCACTATGCCAAAGAAGGCGGATATGACCTAATCCTCATGGGCCGTGAATCCATTGATTTCAATGGTGGAATGGTGCACGGAATGGTGGGTGAGCTTTTAAATATGCCTTCCTTCTCTCCGGTGATGAAACTGGATGTGGAAGGAAATACAGTGAAAATGGCTCGTGAAATCGAAGGCGGAAAAGAGTATTTGGAAGCTCCACTTCCTTTGATTGCAGGCTGTCAGGAGCCGATCGCTGAATGGAAAATTCCAAATATGAGAGGAATCATGTCTGCCCGTACCAAACCATTGAATGTGGTGGAACCGGTATCTCATGATACGCAGGCAGAAGCTAAAAAGTATGAATTGCCGCCGGCAAAAGGTTCTGTCAAATTGGTAGATAAAGACCAAGTTGGAGAATTGGTGAAATTGCTGAAAAACGAGGCAAAAGTACTTTAATTAATAAAATTCAAATTATTTAAAATCAAGATATTATGTCAATTGTAGTATATATAGAACACGCAGAGGGGAAAGTAAAGAAAACCAGCTTGGAGGCGGTGTCATTCGCTCAGGCACTTGCTGCACAGACTGGTGAAGGCGATGTGGTAGCTGTGGCCTTGGGTACTATTGCTTCAGAAGAATTGGCTGCAGTGGGTAAGGCAGGAGCGGCTAAAGTCCTTCATGCTTCAGATGATAGACTGACTGCGGGGGTGATTCAAGCCCATGCTTCTGCTGTGGCACAAGCTTTTAAATCCGTAGGTGCAAAAACCTTGGTTTTGGCCAAATCCTCTCTCGGGGATGCTGTGGCAGCTCGCTTGGCAGTCAAATTAGGAGCAGGATTGGTCTCCAATGTTGTGGAATTGCCTCAGACCTCTGGCGGATACACCGTAAAACGAAGCATTTACACCGGAAAGGCATTTGCTCAGACTGAGGTAACCACTGAGAATAAAATCCTTGCTATTAAAAAGAATGCGATTGATCTCAAGACAGACGGAGCAGATGCATCAGTTGAGGCTTTTACAGTAGACATTCCAGATACTGACTTTGCTTCCAAAATTACCTCTACCGACCGAGCTACAGGGGAAGTACTTCTTCCGGAAGCGGATATTGTAGTATCCGGAGGTCGAGGAATGAAAGGACCTGAAAACTGGGGAATGATCGAAGACCTGGCTAAAACACTCGGGGCGGCTACAGGTTGTTCCAAGCCTGTTTCTGACATTGGATGGAGACCTCACCACGAGCACGTAGGGCAGACCGGTGTAAAAGTTGCACCTAGTTTATATGTTGCTGTAGGAATTTCAGGAGCGATTCAACATCTTGCGGGGGTTAACTCTTCGAAGTGCATCGTGGTAATTAATAAGGATCCTGAGGCGCCATTTTTTAAAGCAGCCGATTATGGAATTGTGGGAGATGCTTTTGAAGTGGTACCAAAACTGACCGAAGCACTTAAAGCCGAACTTTAATTTTTGTGGAAAAACACATAGAACTGGAGATTCTCGGACTTTCGTCCAATCATTCCCAATCAGGGTCATTTACCTTGGTCATGGGGGAAGTCGAAGGGAATAGAAGATTGCCTATCGTGATGGGAATGTTTGAAGCTCAGGCAATTGCCATTGAGATTGAAAAAATCATTCCCAATCGCCCGATGACTCATGACCTGTTCAAGTCCTTTGCGGAAAGCTTTCATTTTGAGATTGACAGAATTTTGATCTCTGATATGAAAGAGGGGGTATTTTATGCCAAAATTATCTGCAAAAGCGAATTGACTGTGGTAGAGATCGACAGCCGACCTTCGGATGCTATCGCAATTGCCGTTCGGTTTAATGCTCCGATTTTCTGCGCAGAAAAGGTGATGACAGAGGCTGCGATCGAATTTACTGAAGAAGATCGCAAAATTGCCGAAAAGGAAGAAGCCAAGGCTCCGGCTCAAAAGGTGACTACTCAAAAAGAAAGTTCCCTCAAAGACTTCAGCTTGGATAAGCTGAATCAGATGCTTGAAAAGGCAATCAACAATGAGGATTATGAAAAAGCAGCCCGAATAAGGGATGAAATCAATAAAAGAAACTAAAAACGGAAAGTCCTGAGAAATCAGGACTTTTTTTTGGTTTGGCTTTAGCCTATTTTTAGCCCTTCGATTCAAAAAATACCCGATGGATTATTTAAGAGGGGCCTTTGGCTTAGCTATAATTATTTTCCTTGCCTTTATTTTTTCAAACAATCGCAGAAAAATAGACTGGAGGCTAGTCATCATTGGAATTTCCCTTCAATTGGTTTTTGGTTTTCTGATCACCAAGGTGGAGTTTGTCAAAGATGGTTTTCAGTTGCTTTCTGAAGGATTTGTAAAGTTTCTGAGCTTCAGTGAAGCAGGTGCAAGATTTATCTTCGGTGATCTGGCTGGTGATAGTTTCGGGTTCATCTTTGCTTTCAAGGTACTTCCTACCATTATCTTCTTCTCTACCGTTTCTTCGGGGCTTTACTATTTAGGGATTTTGCAAAAGATCGTCTATGGTATTGCTTGGGTGATGGCTAGAACCATGCGTCTCTCCGGCCCGGAATCACTTTCTGCTGCAGGGAATATCTTTCTAGGACAGACCGAAGCCCCGCTTTTGGTCCGCCCCTTCATCCCTCAGATGAGTAAGTCCGAACTGATGTGTCTGATGACAGGAGGAATGGCCACGATTGCCGGAGGAGTTTTGGCTGGGTATGTGGCTTTTTTGGGAGGAGACAGCTTGGAGGAGCAAAGTAAGTTTGCGGCCTATCTGCTGGGAGCTTCAATTATGAATGCACCTGCGGCCATCGTTTTGTCTAAGATTTTTATCCCTGAAACAGAAAAAGAAATCAAACAGGACAAACTGGAAGTCAATGCTGAGGCTATGGGTGTCAACCTAATCGATGCAATGTCTATCGGTGCAGCCGAGGGTTTGAAATTGGCCCTGAATGTGGGAGGGATGCTTTTGGCTTTTATCGCGGTCATCGCTGCGATCAATTATGGCCTAAGCGGATTGATTGGTGAATATACCGGACTGAATGCCTGGGTTGCGAGTACCACAGGAGGACAGTTTACCGGTTTTTCTTTGGAATACATCTTTGGTCAGATCTTCCGCGGCTTTGCTTTCGCCATTGGTGTGGAATGGACCGATACTCTTCAAGTAGGAAGCTTGCTGGGACAAAAAACGGTGATTAATGAATTTGTGGCTTATCTGAGCCTTTCTGAAATGAAAGCTGCAGAAAGCCTCAGTCCAAAATCGATCGTAATTGCTACCTATGCCCTTTGCGGCTTTTCCAACTTCAGCTCCATTGCGATTCAGTTGGGTGGAATTTCCATCATTGCTCCCAATCAGCAGGGGAATCTAAGCCGCTTGGGCTTAAAATCACTGATGGCAGCTTCCTTGGCTTGTCTGATGACTGCTACGATTGCGGGAATGCTTTTTTAAAATAGACATTAGACACAAGACGCAAGACGCAAGACGCAAGACAAAAGAAATAAGACTCGGACAGAATGTTGGAACTTAGGTGACTAGATCTAACTCGATTCTATGGTGCATTGTGCAATTAAGGAAAAAGTCAGAATCACTTCTGGCTTTTATCTTTTAATCACTTAATGTTTGATTTTATCAAAGTCTATTGTCTTGTGTCTAGAATCTAGTGTCTCCAATTCTACTTTCCATACAACTGCTTTCCTGCTTCCTCATACTTATCGCCTTCTTTCCACTGAGGTTGTTGGTCCCAATTGGCGATTTTTTGAGCAGCCAGGATGTAGGATTTCCAGTAAATCTGTGCGTAGTCCAAGTCGAAGTTATCCACTTGATCCCCAGGCTTGTGGTAGTATTTATTGATCTGATCGTCAAAGGCAGTAAAGCCCAAAGAGAAGGTAGGTGCAGGGATTCCTTTTCTTGCAAAATTCACATTGTCTGAGCGGTCATAAAGGCCCTGCTCGGGTGCTGCATCTGCGATTGCTTTTACCCCAAATTCCGACACAGCCTCTTCAATCAGGAAATCAGCGGTAGTTCTGCCCAATCCGATTACTGTAATTACAGAGGTGTCGTTATATCCACCATTGTCAATGTTCAGATTATAAATGATTTGATTCAGTGGAATCAGTGGATTATTGGCAAAGTAAGCGCTTCCTAAAAGGCCTTTTTCTTCAGCGGTCCAAAGCGCGATAATCAAAGATCTCTTGGGAGGATTTTTTGCAAAATACTTGGCAGCATTCATTACGGCGACAGTTCCCACGGCATTATCCCGTGCGCCATTGTAGATGGAGTCACCTTGGGCATCAGGAGTTCCTACACCCACATGGTCGTAGTGGGCAGAAAGCAAGACGTATTCGTTTTTCAAAACCGGGTCAGTTCCTTCGATCCAGCCAATTACATTCTTTCCTTCTACCGACTTATTAACTTTACCTTCCACCTGTGCAGTGGTAGTCTGAAGAGCGTCACCAGTCAGTGTATTTTTAGCGTCTTCTACCCAGAGGTAAGGCAATTCACTGGCGGCACCTTGATCCAAAGTCATTTGGGTGCGGTTCAGAAAATTGGAAAGCAACTGCCAAGGTATAGAAGGAATGTTGAATCGCTCAATCAAGGCTACAGCGCCAGCTTCTTGAGCTCTTTTTGTTTTTTCTCCACCTAGGGAAAAAAGATCCGCCGGATTCATGCGATTAGGCGCGCCCACATTGGCAATCGCGATTTTTCCCTTCAGATCTTTTCCTTTGAAATCCTCTTCCAGTCCAAATCCAACATCAATCAATTCATAGCTTCCAGAAAATGACTTTCCATCCAAAACGAGCATGTTTTGCCCTTGGGAATAGGTTTTGTCACCAATCTTTATTGAACCTGACTTGGGAGGTGAGGACATGCGAAAAGGGATATTTTGGAAGTATCCATCTGCGCCGGGAATTGGCATGACCTTATAGCTTTCCAGCTGTTCTGCAATGTAAGTATAAGCCAATTCCATCTCAGGTCTAGCTGGGTCGCGTCCCATGAGTTCGTCAGATGCGAGATAAGTAAAATCTTCGATCGCTTCTTTGGCCTTGAATTTTTTCTCGATGTCCTTCTTTTGGGCAAAAGTCAAAGTGCCAAAAGTCAGGACTAATCCTAGGGTAATTAAGGGTTTTAGCATATTCTGATAGTTAAACTTCGGACGAATCTAACCAAAATCCGGGCTTTATTTTGTGGCAAATAAAATTTCATTTGGATTCCAGTCCAAAATCTTCATGATTGTTCGGAAGTGTACAGGGGGAGGGCAGGAAATCTCTATTTTCTCAGACGTAATCGGGTGGTTCAAGCTGATTTTACCCGCGTGAAGCAAGAGGTTTTGGAGTCCAAATTGCTTTTCGAAAAAAATGTTCTGCTTATTGTCTCCGTGCTTTTTGTCCCCAATGATGTAGTGCCGGATATGTGCCAAATGCCTTCGGATTTGGTGGGTTCGTCCGGTCAAGAGTTCCACTTCCAAAAGGCTGTAGCGGCTAGTGGGGTATCTTCCGGTAGAATTAAATGGGATCTCCGTTTCTGCCAGCACCTTGTATTTGGTTTGGGCTTCTTGCAGCCTTTTGGATCGTTCACTTTCCAAAGGATGATCGATCAAGCCTTCCTTTTCTTTGGGAATTCCTCTGACGATGGTCCAATAGAACTTTTGAACTTCCCGCTCCATAAATTGGGCTTTAAGCGCAGGAAGGATTTTCTCATTTTTTGCAAAAAGTAAAATCCCACTTGTTGCTCTGTCCAGTCTATGCACAGGAGCTACCCAAGAACCGATCTGATCCCGAAGCTGAATCAAGGCATTTTCCTCTTCACCATAGGCTTGTCGGGTTCTGTGTACCAAAAGACCGGCTGGCTTGTCAATCAGAATAAGATTTTCGTCTTCGAAGAGGATATCAAGCATGTTTTTTCAGCATAGAGTTCTCAGAGAAAAAAGTAGAGTACTCAAATAAAAGGATTAAAGAATACTTTTTCCCACAGATTTACACCGATCAAAATCACAGATTCTACAGATAAAATAATCGGTGAAAATCTGTGATTTTTCCGTGCTAATCTTTTGGAAAAAAGTCAAAAGATCGTCCCTGAACCGATACATTCCTCACCCTGATACCAAGCCACAAACTGCCCTGAAGCGATGCCTTTTTGAGCATTTTCAAAAAGCACGTACAGGCCATTGTCTCTCATGACCAAAGTGGCTTTGCTGAGTGCTTGCCTGTATCGGATGCGGGCTTCGTATTCTGCAGACTCTCCGGGGTTTAGGGCCAAATCTTCCCGAATCCAGTGGATTTGGTCTCTTTTGACAAATAATCCAAATCTGTTTAGGCCGGGATGATCTTCACCCAGTCCGGTATAAATCACGTTCTGCTGCGTGTTAGTTTCAATCACAAATAGCGGTTTTCCTGTACCACCCACTTGCAAACCTTTTCTTTGGCCTACAGTGAAATAGTGCGCTCCATTGTGCTCTCCCAAGACTTTTCCCTGATCAGGCTGATAATGTATCGGCAAGCAAACAGCATCCAAAGTTTCCTGGTCCCAATCTTGGGATTGGATACCTGCAGGAACCTTCACCTGATCAAAAACAGGCAGGTTTTCTGGGATTTGAATGATTTTCCCTTTTTTGGGCTTGAGTTGCTGCTGAAGAAAGTCTGGAAGTCTTACTTTCCCGATAAAGCAAAGTCCCTGAGAATCTTTCTTTTCGGCAGTAATCAAGTCGGCTTCTTTGGCGATTTCCCGTACTTGAGGTTTTTGCAAGTGACCAATAGGAAAGAGTGCTTTAGCCAGTTGTTCCTGAGAAAGCTGACAGAGGAAATAGCTTTGGTCTTTATTAGGATCTGCACCGGCGATCAGCTGATAGACAGGCTTACCGTCTACTTCGATTTCACCTTTTTGGCAATAATGACCTGTGGCCACAAAGTCGGCTTTGAGCTTTTGAGCAGCTTTCAGGAAAATATCGAATTTGATTTCCCGATTGCAAAGGATGTCAGGATTGGGCGTACGGCCAGCCTCGTATTCGGAAAACATGTAATCCACGATCCGTTCGCGGTATTCTTCGCTCAGGTCGATGGCTTGGAAGGGAATGCCGAGTTTTTCAGCAACCAGCATCGCATCGGTGGAGTCCTCCATCCAGGGGCATTCGTTGGAGATGGTGACGGATTCATCGTGCCAGTTTTTCATAAACATGCCGATGACCTCGTAGCCCTGATCAATTAAAAGTTTGGCAGCCACGCTGCTGTCTACACCGCCGGAAAGCCCGACGACTACTCTAGGTTTTGTCTTCATAAGTAATGATTAATGGATTCAAGGTCCATTAGGTTACGGGAAGGAAACGTCGATTTGATTTCAATAAGTTCGTGAAGGTAAGTTAAATCTGTTGGAAGGTTGCAAAGTGGTAAAGTTGTAAAGTTGTTGGCTAACTTTGCCACCTTACCATTTTCCAACTTTTGAACCTGATGAATTCCCTCGACCAACGCATACAAAACGGTTCATTTTTACCTGAATTGCAGTTTCAGACTGCTCGGAGCAGTGGACCGGGTGGGCAAAATGTAAACAAGGTCGAAACCAAAGTTCAGCTCAAGTTTCATGTCAATGACTCTTTGGTTTTAAGTGAAGAGGAGAAATTGACTTTGCTTCAAAAAGCTTCAAATAAGATCGATCAGGAGGGTTTTTTGAATCTTTCCTCTCAGGAAAAACGATCTCAAATTCAAAATAAGGAGCTGGTCATCCGGAAATTTTACGATCTGCTTAAAACTGCTTTTCACAAAAAGAAGATCAGAAAAGCTACCAAGCCCAGCAAAGGGGCTATTGAAGACCGACTCAAGGCGAAAAAAGCCCAAGCTGATAAAAAGGCCAATCGAGGGTGGAAATGGTGATTAAATGCAGTTTGGGGAATTTTCGGAGTCGTTGGTTCTGAAGTATCGTTCTCCGTTCAGGTAGAGCTTGTTATCTTTAAACTCCAAGCGATAATCTCCAATTTCCCCATTGTAATAAGTTAGACGAAGGATGGGGGTGCCATTGTTTCCTGTCAAAATCTCCCAAGTTCCATCACCTTTCTGATTGTTGCTCGAATGTCCCAAACCATCCATGGTAAAGCTGCTTGAACCAGAGTAATTGAAAAATCCCTGAGGGCATAAATCAATTACCCTTCTCAGTGAATAGCCTCCGGAAATACCCCCATCTGAGTAGCTAGGGGAGTTGTACGATTCCATATAAGTCAGCCTCATGCCTGACAGCCAGGATTTCCACTCGGCCAACTCTGAAGTACGGTCCACCTTGGTGAATTCAAAAGAATCAGCTAAATCTTTACCGGCTTTTTTCAAGGCCTCCGAAAACTGCTGAGGCTGCGCAGCTACCAAAATAGTCACTCCCAATCCACCCGTTGGATTTTCCAAGGCGATGATGTAGGATTGGGCAGGACTACCTTCCAAAGTGCCCTGATAATTGCCCGCAATGGAATGAGGACCGAGATTATCCAGATTTCCTACCAGTTGGAGCATTGTTCCCTGACCGTCATTGATTCCCTGACTTCCTTGAGCCTTTAGCTCGGCTATTTTTTGATTGTGAGTAGTAATCAAAATAATCCCGGGGATACTCTGACTTTGGAGAAGTACACCTTCTCCGTATTCTTGCCCTTGCCAAGCATTGGGAATGGTAAATGAAATACCCAACTGGGAATAGTTGACTCGGTTGTTTTCTTGTGCCATCGCTAGTTGAAGAAGGAAAAAGAAAAGGAAAAATGAGAGTGTCTTTTCCATAGCGTTTTGAAATACAGTAAGTTAAGGTAAAAAAATAAATTAAAAAGGCAAATGCTAGGGCTTCCTTTTCTTTTTGGTAGTCATAAAGAATAAGGTGAATCCTGAGGTGATCGTAAGCATTCCGAATAAGGAAAAAGCTCGAAGCAGCAGGTTGTTGAAATTATCTCTCCCGGCATAGTCCATCGTATGAAACATCCAGAGAAAGTCAAACACTCTCCAACTGCTGTGTCTCACCCGCTCAAAATTTCCACTTTTAGCATCGATGTATGCGGTGAGTTTTTCAGGATGATCGAAATGAATTGCCCAAGCGGGTAGGGGTCGGCCACGGTATTCGTGATGTGAACCGGCTTCCGTGAGGTATTCTGCCTCTTTTATTCCGTAGTTTCCTTTAATGTAGATTTGGGCAATTTCCTTGGCCTGCTCTTCGGTGATTTCAGATTGTAATTCTCCAGTTTGAGCATGAAAGAGTTTTTCTCCATTGACCCAATAGTAGGGCTGGTGTCTGACAAATCTCAATTCCATAGTGGCTACTTCCAAGGTGGAATCAAGCGTACTGGGAGGCACCAAATTGGTTGCGGGGCTATGCATCATGTGTTCCGAGTGGAAATGATCTCCATGAATCTCATCAATATCCGTCCAAGAGAAATACAAGCCGGAAAGTGTCCAAAAGAAGAATTGAATCCCTATAAATACCCCTAGAAACCGGTGGATTTTTCGGGTATAGTACTGATTATTTTTTCTCATAAGGCTGGGTGATAAGGGAACTGGTATTGGAGAATTAGTGACTAGTTAAAGGGCGTTTCGCCTTCCTTTGTCGGTCTCGTGTCTTCGGTTTCAAAGTACAAATGGTAATGCTTGCTGCATCCCGGGTTGAACTTGGACTGGCAATGCGGGCAGGTGTTGTTGGAGTTCATGTATTCTTGGATTCCTAATTCATTTCCGCAAATCCCGCAAAGAATGGCCTTTTGGTCAAATTCAGCCTTTGGCCAAACTTGATGGGCGTGGTCTGCTTCTTCCTCATGGCAGGAAAAGCAAGGATAGTATTTGTCGCAACATTTGAATTTGATGGCAATGATATCCAAATCTGAATGCCAATGCACACAGCGGGTTTGGTTGTCCACGGGTTTTCCAAAAACATTGATTCCCCGGATTTGGGAAACTTTCAGCGGTTCCAGTACTTTTTCCTGTGCTTTGGCCGAAATCTCAAAAACCAAAAGTAAGGATAGAATAAGGGTGATTTTCATTTTCATTGGGTAAAATTAAAAAGAGGCTGTCTCATAAATCGTTTCGTTGTCAGCGTGACCCTTCGATTTCGAGACTCCCGTCTCTCAAGTGCTCAGGGTGACAGGAGTCGAAGGCCATTTCCAGCTTTCCGGACGACATTTCGACTTCGCTCAATGTGACAAACTTCACTTTTAAGACAGCCTCGTATATTATTTCAAAGCTATTGTTTCCTCCACTCGACCACAAGTCAACATGGAGCTTCCAAACAAAGGATTTTTGATGTCCTCATTGGCGCTCAGCCACATGCCACCTGTATTTCCTTTGTACATAGGGCAATATTGATGGTAAAGGGTTCGGTCGGTTCCGGCAATTTTTAAGAAATCCTTCAGCGTCACACTCAAAGCCTGGAAGCTTTCTCTTTGGGAAGCAATATCCTCAGAAGCTAACTTTTCTGCGAAAGCAATAGCCTCGACTTGCAGCCTTTCCAATTCTTCCAAATCTTCTGCCTCAGTGCTGGAAATATCAAACGATTTTAAGGATGCAACTAAGGCTTGGCTTTTGGAGGCCGCTTCCTGGGCATTGTCTCCAACCAATGCATCTTTCACTGCAAGGTAAGAATCAATAATCGCTGAAGTGGCAGCTGAACTGGCCACAGCACTTGTAGAAGCCGCAGAAGCATCACCAGAGGCATGCTCCATGCTGTTTTCCTCGTGGATTTCTTCTGTTTTTCCTCCGCAGGAGAAAAGAGCAATTGAAAGTGCAAAAGCGAATAATAGGGACTTTTTCATAGGTATAAATTGAATTGATTTGAATTAATGATTATGTGAAGAAACTGAACTTGAGGTGTTCGCAGACAGATTCATCACCGGCTGACCTCTTAAATAGGTCTGTTTGACTTCTCCACAGGCAAGCATGGAAGCGCCGAAATAAGGATTGGTGATGTCTTTTTTCTCAGAAAGCCAATAGGCGCCCTGATCTTCAAACGCCATTGGGCAATAGTCTTTGTAAACCACATCCATATTCAGCCCAAAGGTCTCTGTCATCTCCAAAATATGGTAGGAAAGCATAGAAAAGTGCTTTCTGGCTTCTTCGATATCTTTGGCTGTCCCCATTTTTGTTCGGGCATCTTTCATTCCTTTGAGGATTTCCATCCAGCGATCATGGGCCTGGTTTTTGACCAAAGTCATATTCACTTTAGAAAGGCTTTGATCCAAGTTGGTTAATGCTTTTTGGGAATCGTTCAGTTTATCCTCCACCAACGCATTTTTTACTTCAAAATAAGCATCTGCCACCGTGGTAATCTGACTTCTGAACTCTTCCGACACCTCCATGGATTTGGTTTCCGGGCGATTCATCATGCTAAACTGACCCGAAAGTTGTGCAGCTGCGTCGATGGCAAAAGCCCCGTTGGTGACGATTTCCTCTCCTGCTTGCAAGCCCGATTCGATCAGGTAGTTTTCTCCCATTCTGGCCCCCAAGCTTACTTCTCGCATTTCAAAGGAAGGCCGTTCGGCTGCCGGTACTTTTACATATACAACGGATCGTTTGCCTGACCAAAGCACCGCGGTCCGGGGAATGGTAATTTCTGAGGAAGTCTTTCCAGCTTTAGTTTGAATTTTTGCCGTAACAAACATTTCTGGCTTGAGTTTTTGACCTGAATTACTGATTTCAGCCCGAACTGAAGCCGCCCGGGTACTAGGGTCGAGTAGGGGATCGATAAAAGAAACCCGAGCTTTGAAAGTTTCTCCAGGAAGTCCCGCTACCGAGAATTTGATCTCATTTCCGACTTGTAGGAAATTCAAATCTGACTCGTAAGCATCCAGTAAAACCCAAAGTTTATTCAGATTGACCACATTGAATAGCACTTGTCCGGTGTTTACATAGTCACCGACGGCAATATTTCGTTGGGTCACCACACCGCTTTGATCCGCCAAAATGTCGATCTGGTCTTGAACCTGCCCATTTTGTTCAATGGCCTGGATTTGGCTTTCCGTCAGCTTCCAAAGCCGGAGCTTTTCTTTTGCAGCTTGATACAACTCAGGAAAGCTGCCCTTGCTTTTCGCTGCTTCCAGAAGTTCTCTCTGGGCGGTGAGGAGTTCTGGAGAATACAAAGTGGCTAATTTTTTACCTGCCTTTACCTGCTCTCCGGTAAAGGTGACGAAGAGTTTTTCGATTCTTCCCGGGAATTTTGCCGTGACAGAAGCATTTTCCCGTTCATCAGTCTGGATTTTTCCGGTAAGGAAAAGTTCTCCCGAGGTATTGGCACCCCCGACTTTGGTCGTATGGATTTGTGCCAAAGCAACAGCTTCAGGTGTCATTTCATAGACCAGCGGATTTCCTGAACCGGAAGGCATTTGCGAAGCTGGAATCAAGTCCATCCCACAAATGGGACAAGAGCCTGACTCTCCTAATTTAATCTGGGGATGCATGGAACAGGTCCAAAGTGCGGTCTCACCTGCCTCTGCACTATGCTCATGTGCCTCTTCTTGGTTGGATCCTGAAGGCTTCAGAATCCAGCCAATCAATCCTCCCAAAACCAGCATGGAAAGGATCAGAACAAGTTTATTTTCAAATAGATTTTTCATCGGATTTCTTAATTAAGCGGGATCGAACTGGCCGAAAGCATTTCTAGCATGGCCAAACTTTGGTATTGAAGGTTGATCGCGTTGAGCTGCTTCAATTGGTAATCCAGCAATTGCTGCTGGGTTCTCAGGACTTCTTCAAAGTCCTGTCCGTTGGCGGTATAGTCCGTGATCAATAAGTTCAAGCTCTGTTGGGTTAGGGCTGTTTGTTCGGAGTAGAGCTTGATTTTTCGCTCCGCATCTTCCCAATCCCGAAAGGCATTAGCCCATTCCATGGCGAGTAAGTTTTCGGTTTTTTGCTTCTCCATCAAAGCAGCTTCCTGAAGCAATTCGGCCTCCTTGATGCGGGAATTGACCTTTTTCCGATAGATCGGCAAGGTCATGGTCACCATGGGCATGACCATGTCATTCCCACCCATCATCATTCCGTTTTCTTCCCGTGCGGTGAAAGGCATGTAATTAACTCCGGCACCCAGCATAGGACGTCCGTCCAGTCGGGCCATTTTGGCTTGCTGCTCATAGGCAGAGAGCTCTGCATCATACATGGCCAGCATGGGATTGTTGCTGCGAATGCTGTCCAAAACCTCCAATTTTCCTTTTTCCAATTGGATTGGTGAAAAGCTTTCAGGAGTATTGATTTCTGCTCGGATTTCCCGGTTGAGCAATTGATTGAACTTGATTTGCAGAGGTTCCAGATTGGCTTCCAATTGCGCAATGGAGTTTTCAAGTTCCCGCATGGAAATACGGATTTGCAAAACATCCCGCATGGAAGAACCTGAAGAGGCCATGGTATTTCCTCCCATGGAATTGGCAGAGGTTGAAGCCGAACTCATGGTCGAATTTGCTGATCCACCCATATTTCCCATTCCGGAAGCTCCAGAAGAAGTAGAGGTGGGAGATGCTGTGGGATTCATGGCAGAACCGCCTGAAATGTTGTTTGGATTTCCTCCTGCAGCCTGAAATTTAATCAAAGCCAATCGCTCGTATTTCTCAAGAAAGACAAGGTTCTCTTTGGCAATTTGGATTTCATTATTCAGTCGGATCAACTCATACCAAGTGGATTTTACCTGGAAAAGTAATTGATTTCTTTCTTCCAAAAAGAGCTGATATTGTGCTTTGGCCATGTAATTGGCTTCCTCTTTTTGGGTACCGATCATTCCAAACCAGGGAAACATCTGCATCAGCTGTAGGTCAGCCTGCTGATTTCCCATAAAACGCTCCATAGGGCGAAAGAAGAATCCAGCGCGAAGTTCCGGGTCAGGAAGACCAGGTTGGTTGATTCTCTCCAAAGCGGCTTCGTATCGGGCATAGGATGCCTTCAAGCCGGGATTGTTTTCAGCCGCTAGGATGAGGTAGTCGTCCAGGGTTTGGGCTTTTGCCATTTCTGAAAAAGAGTTCAGTAAAAGAAGGAAAGCCAAAGCCAGAAATCTGAAGTCTGAAATCTGAAATCTGAAATCCGAGATCCAACCTTCGAAATCCGAAATCCGAAATCCCAAATGGTATAGGGTTCTAATTGTCATGACTTTATGCGTTTGATTCCTCAGTGAATACTTTGGAGTTGTTTTTCAATTTTCTTTCAGCCCACCAGCAGTAAAGAGTAGGCACCAGAAATACAGTGGAAATTTCCAAAACCATTCCTCCTACAGAAGGGATAGCCATTGGAATCATGATATCCGATCCCCGGCCTGTAGAAGTCAGCACGGGAACCAGCGCCAAAAGGGTAGTGGCAGTCGTCATCATACAAGGAAGCACACGTCTTTTTCCGGCTTCTAAAACTGCCTCTCTAACCTGTTTCACCGTTGTCGGTTGGTTTTCTTTGAAGCTTTGATCCAAATAGGAAGCAACTACCACTCCGTCATCTGTGGCAATGCCGAAAAGGGCAATAAATCCTACCCAAACTGCCACACTGAGATTATAGACCTTCATTTGGAACAGATCCCGTAGATTGGTGCCAAATAGATTCCAGTCCATAAACCAATCCTGCCCGAAGAGCCAAATCATGATAAAACCTCCAGAAAAAGCCATTCCTATTCCCATAAATACAAACAGGGAAGTGGAAACAGCCCGGAACTGGAAATAGAGAATCAGGAAAATCAGAATCAAACAAAGTGGAACCACAATGCTTAGGCGCTTTTCTGCACGAACCTGATTTTCATAGGAGCCCGAGAAAACAAAGCGGACTCCATTCGGGACTTTCAGTTCCCCAGAATCGATCTTCTCTTTCAGGTAGTTTTGGGCGTCTTCTACCACCGTCACTTCGGAAAATCCAGGCATTTTGTCCAGAAGCACATAGCCCACCAAGAAGCTGTTTTCTCCCCGAATCATATCCGGTCCGGGACGATAAGAGATTTTGGCGACCTGACTCAATGGGATATAATTCCCCAAAGGAGTGGGGATTTGGAGATTTTCTATGGCGTAAGGATCATCCCTGAATTCTCTTGCATAGCGTACCCGAATCGGAAAGCGCTCTCGGCCTTCCACCGTGGTGCTCAGCTTCATTCCGCCTATAGCAGTTTCGATGAAGTCCTGTACGTCGACCACATTCATTCCGTAGCGGGAGATTTGATCCCGATCAATGTCCAATTCCAGATAAGGCTTTCCTACAATCCGGTCTGCGAAAACGGCTTCCTTCTTGACGGAGGGGACCTCTTTCAGGTATTTTTCCAGCTCTAAGCCAAAGCTTTCAATGGTTTGTAAATCTGGTCCGTAAACTTTGATTCCCATCGGAGCTCTCATGCCGGTTTGAAGCATGACAAGGCGGGTTTCGATAGGCTGTAGCTTGGGCGAAGAGGTCACTCCGGGAATTTGAATGACTGAAACAATCTCATCCCAGATATCATCCGGACTTTGGATATGGGATCTCCACTGCCGGAAATACTCTCCGTCTTCATCCTCCACTAAATCCTGAATCCGAATTTGATTGGGAGTCATGGTTTCCGGATCAAAGAGCGAACCGTCTTTTAGTTCGTATTTGCCATCCACTACTTTAAAGCGTAGCCGATTTCCATTGATATCCGTGGCGTATTCGCTTTTGTAGTTAATGGTGTTTTCAAACATGTTTATTGGTGCGGGATCGATCGCCGTTTCGGCTCTTCCAGCTTTACCAACCACGATTTCCACCTCAGGAATCGCTGTCACCAACATATCCAATTGCTTCAGTACTTCTTGGTTCTCCTGAACTCCCGCATGGGGCATGGTGGTAGGCATGAGGAGAAAAGATCCTTCATTCAGAGAAGGCATAAATTCTTTTCCCAATCCAGGGAAAGAATGAGTCAATCCCGACCAAAAACCAGAGGTGCGAATATTGACACCAATAAGGTCAAAAGTCTTGGGAACAAAGCCAAAGACCCGATTAAAACCAAGCCATACACTCGATCCCATCAGAAGCACCACCATTGGGAAAAGGATGAACTTCCCTTTGTTATTCAGGCACCAAGTGAGGATTCTGGGATAGATTCGAATAAATCCTGCAAAACCTCCCAAGACAATAGCTAGAAGTAAAGCGATAAACCCAAAATTGACCACTTTGCTCACCGAAACTCCCAAAGGCATCCAAAGCCCAGTCAAAAGCCAGGTGATAAACAGGAGGGTAATTCCAATGACAGCCAAGTTCTTATGCGGCTCAACTTTTTCAGGAAATTGGTCTGCCAAAACATTCAATAAGGCAAAGGCAAACAAAAACCACCCAGCCCAAGACCAAACGGTGAAAGCGATTATTGGCCCCAGAATTAGCATTCCCCAATTCAAGAATTTTCCAATTTTTCCTTTTAGCTCTCTAATGGAGAAAATCCAATGAGAAAAGGCTGGCATAATCAGCAAGGTGAAAATCACTGCCGAGATTAACGCAAAGGTTTTGGTGTAGGCTAAGGGACCAAAGAGCTTTCCTTCGGCTGCTTGAAGGGTAAAGACCGGAAGGAAACTGATGATCGTGGTACTGACTGCCGTGATGATAGCACCTGAAACTTCCGCAGCTGCGAGATAAACGGTTTTGAGCTTGGATTGGCCTTTGGGAGCCATTTCCAGATGCCGAAGGATGTTTTCATTGAGAATAATTCCCAAATCCACCATGGTCCCGATGGCGATGGCAATCCCTGAAAGCGCCACGATATTGGCATCGACGCCGAAATACTTCATGAATATGAAGCACATCAGTACCGCCAAAGGCAGCAAGGCGGAAATCAGAATGGAAGCCCGAAGGTTGTAAACCATCACGATGATCACCAAAATGGTCACTAAGATCTGGAGATTGATGGCTTCGTAAAGCGTACCCAAGGTTTCGTAAATCAACCCGGTTCGGTCGTAGAAGGGTACCAAAGTAACTTTGGAAACGGTACCGTCAGCGAGAGTTTTGGTAGGAAGGCCCTGAGAAAGCTTCTCGATTTCGGCTTTTACTCCCTCGATTACCGCCAATGGATTGTCACCATAGCGGGCGATGACCACGCCGCCTACTGCTTCAGCCCCAGCTTTGTCCAGAATTCCTCCCATATTTCTGGGCTGAGGGCCGATATTGACCCGTGCAACGTCTTGGATTCGGATGGGAACGTTGTTGGTGACTTTGACTACCGCTTTGTCCAAGTCGGACAGCTCTTCGACATAGCCTAAACCCCGGATAAAGTAATCCACTCGGTTGACTTCGATGGTATTGGCGGAAACGTCCAAGTTGGATTTGCGGACGGCTTCCATCACATCCATCAGGCTGACTCCATTAGCTTTTAATGCCGCAGGGTCTACGTCTACTTGGTATTCTTTGACATATCCACCTACGGAAGCAACTTCGGCGACGCCTTCCACCGCAGTCAAGGCATAGCGAACATAGTAGTCTTGAATGGTTCGGAGTTCATGGATATCCCAACCGCCTGCCGGATTTCCATTCTCATCCCGTCCTTCAAGCGTGTACCAGAAGACTTGCCCAAGAGCGGTAGCATCCGGTCCCAGTTTGGGTTGAACGCCTTCCGGCAATAGTCCGGCAGGGAGAGAATTGAGTTTTTCCAAAACCCGGGAACGGCTCCAATAAAACTCGATGTCCTCGTCGAAGATGATGTAGATGCTGGAAAAGCCAAAGGCCGAGCTGGAACGAACACTTTTTACCCCGGGGAGACCTAAAAGGGAGGTGGTGAGAGGATAAGTGATTTGGTCCTCCACATCCTGAGGAGATCGGCCCATCCATTCGGTAAAGACGATCTGTTGGTTTTCGCCGATATCCGGAATGGCATCGACAGGAACTGGATCTCTTGGCAGGAAATCCACATTCCAATTGAATGGTGCGGTGACGATTCCCCAGCCGATAATCAGCAGGAGAAAAAGCACAGTGACCAGTTTATTTTCTAAGAAATACTTGATGATTCGATTAAGCATAAATCAAGGGATTAAAATATAAATCACTGAGCCAAAATGAATTAGCTCGAAAGATTCATGCAGGACAAGCCTGCTTCCCGAGATTTAAATCAAGAAAGTTTGATGCAGCACCTGAAGGTCCTGCTCAATTGGGGGAGGGTAATAGGTTGGTAAAGGGCTTGTTTCAGATGAAACTGGATCAAGGCCAAAAACGAAAACCTGAACAAGCGCAACTGCGAAATTCAAGTTGAATTGAATCTCAGCTTTTTTCAGCGAAACCTCATCATCTACCTGCAAGTGGGTGGTGACATTTTCGCAGCAGGATTTGGGATCTTGGTGATTATCGTCCTGGTTTTCCTCATGGTCCATAGGCATATTCATACCGCAGTCCACATGTTTTTCACCAAAACCAATCTCCGATTTCATCTCCATGCCCATGCAAAAATGGGTAGTCTTCGCCATCCCAACGGAAGCAAAGAGAACCAAAAAGGCTAAGAGTATGGAAATCGGGGATTTCATTAGCTCAAATGTACGGAATAAAATTTGGGAAGTTCAAATTAGGAGAATTGATAGAGATGAAAACCGATGGATAATCTATAAATTGGTATATAATTTTTTGACAATGGCCAATACTTTTACCCAGATTCACCTTCAAATTGTTGTCGCGGTTAAAAACCGAGCTGGACTTATCTCTTCGGATTGGGAATCAAGGCTTTATGAGTATATGGTTGCCATCATCCAAAATCATAGTCATAAGGTTTTAGCGATCAATGGGATGCCCGATCATGTTCATATCTTGATTGGGCTTCGACCAAATCAATCCCTCAGTGAGTTGATGCAGATATTAAAGGCATCTAGCTCCAAATGGATCAATGAAGAAAAGCTCACTAAATCCAGGTTTGCGTGGCAAGAGGGATATGGTGCCTTTTCTTATACCAAATCAGACGTACCTAAAGTTGTAAACTATATCCTTAAACAAAAAGAACATCATAGGAAATCGAATTTCTTGGAAGAATACCGTAGAATTCTGGATAAACTTGAGATAGATTATAACCCTTTGTATGTCTTTAAAGAACCAGAATGAGTTTCGTCCCTACGGGACTTCTGAATAGACATCCAAATCTAAAGTCTACCAAGCCAAGGTCCCTAACGGGACCTCACATCAAAGAATTCATAAAGAATTGACTGAATTATATTCTCTATTTTTTCCTGAGGAATGTGTGCCATTAGGCACTAAAACCTGGTAGAAAAACAGGATCAAATTCCATATACAAATGCCGTAGGCATGACAGATATATTCATTTTTAATTATTGGTCTCGTCCCTACGGGACTTCTGAATAGACATCCAAATCTAAAATCTACCAGGCTATTGTCCCTAACTGGACCCGAGCTAAAAGAATTCTTTTCAAATTGGCTAAATAAGATTCTCCATGTTAAAATGGAAGGTTTATGTGCCCATAGGCACAAGAGCCTGGTAGAAAGCAGAATACAATACGACATAGAAATGCCGTAGGCATGATAGATCATTTAGGATTTGCGATAAAACCTGCTTTTAGAACCGCCTTTTTGATGTCTTCGGGCTCCAGATTTTCTGTTTCTACAGTGAGGGTTCGATCAGGATCAGCAAGATCGACATTCCAAGAACTAATATCGTTTTGTTCATTGAGCTTAGGGGTAACTTTGGACAGGCAGTTGGAGCACTGAATGTTGGTTTTGAATTTGAGCGTTTTCATGTTTAAGAAATTAGATATTAGACACAAGACACAAGAAGCAAGAACAGAATTCCTAATCTTTGCCCCTTAATTTTTAAATCTTCAAATTTTCGAATTTTTCAATCTTAGGCTATTCATAACTACCGATAGGGAACTGAAAGCCATGGCCGCTCCTGCGATCATAGGATCCAAAAGGAATCCATTGATCGGATACAACACACCGGCGGCAATCGGAATTCCGATCAAGTTGTAAATAAAAGCCCAAAACAGGTTTTGTTTGATGCCATTCACTGTCAAGTGGGAGAGATGGAAGGCCTGGGGGATCTTTTCCAAATCTGAAGTAATCAGGGTGATTTTGGCCACATCCATGGCGATATCTGAACCGTGTCCCATGGCAATGCTGACATCCGCCTGTGCCAAAGCTTCCGAATCGTTAATTCCATCACCGACCATGGCCACTACTTTTCCTTTCGCCTGCAATTCCTTCACAAATTCCGACTTATCCGTGGGCATTACCTCTGCCCGGAATTCTTGAATTCCTACCTGTTTGGCAACTGCAGCAGCAGTTTGATGATTGTCTCCAGTCAGCATATACACTTCCACTCCAGCTTTCTGGAGCTTTTCAATGGCGGATTTTGAACTGGGTTTAATCTGATCCTGAATGCCTAAGATGGCAAGGGCTTTTTGCTCATCTGCAAACCAAATCACCGTTTGTGCCTGCTCGCTCCATTCTTTGGCAGTTGTTTTTAGATCTTCCGGAATTAAAATTTCTTGTTCCTGAAGTAGTTTTTGATTTCCTGCGAAATAGGTTTTACCGTCTTTTATTCCTTTGACGCCCCTTGCCGTAATGCTTTCGAAGTGATCTAAATCTGTGGATTCCACGTTTTCGGTTTTCAAATACTTCACGACCGCTTCTGCTAGGGGATGCTCGGATTTGGATTCGAGTGCCAACAGAATCTCCCTGAGATCAGAAAGATTGCTTTGCTCCTGCGTCGCTCGCAATGACGTCTGCACATTGCCTACTGCCAACTGCCTACTGCCCTCTGCCCACTGCCAACTCACTACCGTCGGTTTTCCCTCGGTAATCGTTCCGGTTTTATCCAGAATAATGGCATTCACCTGATGCCCCAATTCCAAACTTTCAGCATCCCGAATCAGGATATTGTTTTCGGCTCCTTTGCCCACTCCAACCATGATCGCCGTAGGTGTTGCCAACCCCAAAGCACAGGGACAGGCAATTACCAAAACTGAAACAGCAGCCAATAGTGCATGGGAAATTGCATTTTCCCCTCCCCAAATCATCCAAGCCCCAAAAGTCAAAAGAGCGATTCCCATCACCACAGGCACAAAGATTCCGGCGATTTTATCCACCAACTTCTGTACAGGAGCTTTGCTTCCTTGGGCTTCCTGCACTCGCTGAATAATCTGGGAAAGCAGGGTAGAAGATCCCACTTTTTCGGCCTCGATCTCCAAGCTTCCTTTTTGATTGATTGTGCCCGCAAAAACCGCATCGCCGGCTTTCTTTTCCACAGGAATGGGTTCCCCGCTGATCATGCTTTCGTCTAGGAAAGAGCTGCCTGTCAGAACCTTTCCATCCACCGGGATTTTTTCTCCTGGTTTGATCAGGATCCGGTCTCCCAACTGGACTTCCTCGATTTTGATCTCCTGAGTTTGCCCGTTTTGGATGCGGGTCAAAGTTTTGGGCTGAAGGCCTATCAGCTTTTTCAAAGCGGTACCGGTTTGGGATTTGGCCTTTTCTTCCAGCATTTTTCCAAAGGAAATAAAGACAATAATCACCGTAGCCGCCTCGAAATATACATTAGGATGAATGCCCCGCTGATGCCAAAACTCAGGAAAGAGCGTATTGAAGACCGAGAAGATAAAAGCAATACCGGTACTCAGGGCCACCAAAGTGTCCATGTTCGCTTTGCCGTGACGGGCTTGTTTCCAAGCGTTGAGGTAAAAGTTTTTTCCGAAAAAGAACAGAACCGGTATGGAGAGCACTAAGCTGATCCATCTTCCGGGAACCCATTCCATAAAAAACATTCCCAAAATAAAGACAGGCAAAGTCAGTAAAGCTGCTCCGATGGTCTGCTTTTTAACAGCCTGAAATTTCTTTTCTTGCTCTTCCTGTACCGCTTCCTGCACATTCTTGGTATTCAAAACTAATCCATAACCAATGTCTGTCAGTGCTTCATTTAATTTCTCCGGAGAAGTATTGTCGTCGTATTCAACCTGGACGGTATTGGTAGCAAAGTTGACAGAGGCAGATTTGACGCCATCTGAGTATTGCAGGATGGTTTCCACGCTGGAGGCACAGGCTGCACAGGTCATGCCCGTGACAGGGAAGGTTTCCTTATGCGTTTTTTGATTTTGCTCTGCTGTTTCCATGGGATAGAATATTACGCTACAAAATTGAAAATAGGCATGCGGAAAAGTCTTACAGAATTATGGGTAAGATTTATAAGATTTAGCAGATTTTACCACAAAGCCACAAAGGGCGCAAAGAAATCCCAAGTAGTAAAAGGAGGGTAATTTGGTTACAAATAACCTAGAAAGGATTAATTCTAGAAGTTAGGTTTGAAGTCCAAAATAGCGCAATTTCTCTTTAAATGGGGGGTAGGGGGATTATTCTATTTGTGTAAAAAAAAAGAGGCTGTCTCAAAGATAAATTTTGGCACATTGAGATAAGTCGAAATAGCCTTAAGATGCTGGAAATGGCCTTCGACTCCGCTCAGGCTGACAACGAAACGATTTATGAGACAGCCTCAATTTATTCTGATTTATCGGTTAGTTAAGGATTGGGAATCTGGAGTCCCCGCATGGATTCCAAAATCGGCAGATTTGCCTCAGTAGGGATGTAAATGACTGTTTTGTCATTTAGATTTCGCTGCTGACGAACCCAAAGGTATTGGATATACTTTTCGGAAAGAGCTCCGTTTTCGATGGCGATGGCTTCCGCGGCACCCCTTGCCCGAGCCACTTCTGCTTGGGCATTCAGTTTTTCAGCTTCCAGATTGGCGGCGGCCTCTTCGATGAGGATTCTGCGGTTTTGTTCGGCTTTGGCGAATTCCGCCCGTCCGGACATCTCCTGCTGCCAGACATTGTAAGTGGGGCATCCCCAAAGTCCAAAACCGATCATCGCAAAAAGAAACCAAGAAATCATGGTTCCGAGGAGAGCACCTTTGTAGTTTCCGTTCATAGTTTTTAAGGAGTTTAGTTTCCTTAAAGATAGGGGAAAATTGGGAGGAGGGAATGTAAATTAACGGTTTGGCTATGGTGCGTGTCCCGAAGGGTATTGCGTATAGGTTTTGTTGCACTAAACCTGCGGTAGTTTCTCCGATTAGCAGCCCAAAAGAGGTATCTTTTTGATTCATTCTTAACCGTTTTCAATCATGAAAAAAAAGAGAACCTCCTCCAGACCGCTTGCTCCAAGATAGCGGGATTTGCTGAACTACTGGCCAAGTTTGAGCAAAAAGTTACC
>NZ_BTPE01000019.1:0-59275 GCF_036245645.1 Algoriphagus taiwanensis
TTGCCAAAATGGGTAGTTCTTGTTTGGTGAAACTTGAAGATAAATGTCTTTTAATTGGATTTTCAATTTTATCAGAATAACCTAACATTCGCATCCATTGAAGCATTTTCCCATGCTCTACCGACTGACCGGTATATTTCTTCCAAATCTCAACTTTTGAGTAATTCCCCGACAGATACTCTTTGATCATTTCTTCCCGTTCAGCCCAACTCAGAGATCCTATTCCTCTTGTTTTTTGTTCTTTTTGTCGTTTCATAGTAGTTTACTTTGTGTAAACTCAATTCAGGACAAGTCAATGGGAGCAAGGAAGTCTGGAAGCAGGGGGAGCATGGAGGTAGGGAAGTATTGTCCGATGTCGGATGACCGAAGTCCGATGAAGGGACAAGTGTCGTACCTCGTAAATCGGAAATAGTTTAGGGAGTATGGGAGCAGGGAAGTCAGGAAGTAATTTTGACACCAAGGACTGAGGTTCCTCAGAGTGTCGTAAATCGTACCTCGTAAATCGTAAATAAAGAAGAGTTTACTTTCCCTTCAATTGTTCCAAAAGGTATTCCGCAGTGGCCTCGATCAGGCCTCCATGCCCAACGGGAAGGACGACTGTTTGAATCTGAGGGATTTTGGAGCTGAATTTTTTCAGGTTGTCTTCTGTGATCATTTGGTCAAACTCACCCAGGAAAAGGGAAACGGGGGTTTTGAGTTTTCTGGCTGATTGGATGATTTGTCCAAGCCGGGGTTGGAGACCTCCCGTTATTTTCCATGTAAAATACATTTGGGCTCTCTGAGACCGGGTCCCCATTTGGGTCTGAAAAAACTTCTTCAGACTGGATTGAATCAACCCTACAGAGCCAAGACCTTCCATAATTCTGAACAAACCTTGGGGTTTGAAGACCACCTGCTTCATTATAGGATGAAAGGAGTCGGGGTAATTGCTCATGCTGTACCAAAGGCCGGTTTTGATGCCGTCAGGAGCAAGCAGAGTCAGGCTGAGTACATTTGTGGAAAACAGTTCATAGGTAATCAGGGAAATTTTCCCTCCCATACTGTAACCTACCAGGTGGAAATCCGTGAAGTTCAAATGGTTTTGTAAACCACCAATCAATTCCAACCAATTTTTCCTGTCCATCGATTTCCCGGAGTCTTTCCAGGTGCTTCTGCCATGGTAAAAAGCATCGATAAAGATGAAGCGCTGATTTTTCTTCCGGATTTTCTCAAAAGGAAGCATGTCCCGATGAGTCTGCCCAAAGCCATGAAAAAGTAACGTGACTTCCTGTCCCTTACCGATTTCCCGGTAGGCTAGATTTCCCAAGCTGTGTTTGAAATAGTCCAAGGGTGAAAAATTTTATTTTAAAGGTAAGAAATGCGTCGCTCATATGAGCTGTGATAATTTCTAAATTGAAATTTAATTCTGAAATAGTATAGAAATGTTAAATAAAATTCTATTTACCCTTCATTCTGATAGATTGAAAAGTTAAAAATTTTTTAAAAAAACTTCGGAAACCTCGAACCAATTGAAAGTTTCCATAGTTTTGCACTCAAATTCTAAAGCATTTGGAGACACGAAAAAAAATATTGGAGGTAGCTCGGGATCAGTTTTCCCGCTATGGTGTGCGGACAGTGACTATGGAGGAAATAGCCCGAATGGTGGGAATTTCTAAAAAGACGATCTATCAGGAGTTTTTGGACAAAAAAGACTTGGTGACAGAGGTCTTCAAAGAGATTCTTGAGGAAGACCGAAAAAAAATGGTTCATATTCTTGAGCAGGAAGACGGAGTCATTGACCATTTGGTGAAAATGTCCCAAATGATGCGTGAGCGACTATCCAGTATCAATCCCATGGTCATTATGGAAATCCAAAAGTATTTTCCTGAGGCTTGGAAAATGTTTGAAGAATTCAAGCAGCAGGCTATAAAAGCCGACTTGATCAATGTCATGGAAAAAGGCAAGCGTTTGGGGTATTTCCGCGAGGAAATTGACACCAGCATCCTTGCTAAAGTCCGGATGGATCAGATCACTTCTGCTTTTGATCCGGCAAATTTTGCCAACCCCGAGTACAATTTTGTAGAGGAGCAATTGGTGCTGATGGATCATTTTCTACACGGGATATTTACCGAAAAGGGCCGCTTGGCCTATCATTCCCAAAAAGCATTTCAAAATTGAAAACAAACCTACCTATGAAAAAATACCTTTTTGCAATCCTGGCAATTTTCCTTGGTCATTCAGGATTGAAGGCTCAAGAAATAGCAGAACTCACTTTGAATGATGCTATCCTTTATGCCATCGAAAACAATGTCAATACAAAAAATGCCCGCTTGGAAATGTTGATTTCCAAGGCTACGGTTAAAGAAACCACGGCCACAGGTCTTCCTCAGATCAATGGGTCGTTTAATCTGGATTACAATCCGCAGATTCCTGTGGTGTTCCTTCCCAACGAACCGCCTTTTGGAGATCCGACTATTCCCAGTGATGTGATTCCGGCTCGATTTGGTGTTAGCTATTCTTCCGGATTGGGGATCAATTTCTCTCAGATGATTTTCGACGGGTCCTTCTTTGTTGGTTTACGTGCTGCACAGACCTTGAAGCAACTCACGGAGTACGATTTGACCAAAACCGAAAATGACGTCATCGAAAATGTCAAAAAGGCCTATTTCGGAGTTTTGGTCAATGAAGTGAGAATCCGATTGGCTGAGGCCAACTTGGCCAGAACAGACACTTTGCTAAAAGAGACTAAAGCTCTCAACGAGGCTGGATTTGCAGAGAAAATCGATGTGTCAAGAATTCAGGTGCAAAGAAACAACACCTTCACTCAACTGGAGCGTGCCAAAACCTCCTGGCAGGTGAGCAAAGAGCTGCTCAAGCTTCAGATGGGCTTGCCTACGGAATACGAAATCACAGTCACAGAAAATCTGTCTGAATTAAACCCTCAGGAAGAATTGATGCGCCTGCTAGTTGAAGAAGGGCAAAGCCGAATAGAGCTTGACCAATTGAACACGCAACTGGAACTCACCCAACTCGATCTGAAAAACAATACAGTCCAATACATGCCAACCATTGATTTTGTGGGAAATATCCGCAGATCAGGTGCGGGAAATGAATTGAACACGGTTTTCGATGGGGTTAACTGGTTTGGAAGCTCCCTTATCGGAGTCAGCATGAACATCCCGATTTTTGACGGATTGTCCAAGTCTGCCCGAATCCAGAAAAATCGGGTGCAGATCAATCAGCTCGAAAACCAGCGGGTTTTCCTCAATGAAAGTTTTAAAAATGAAATTCTTACTGCTCGTTTTAATCTGAAAAATGACCTGAATATCCTGGAAGTACAGACTGCCAACCTGCAGCTTGCAAAGGAAGTCTACGACATTGCCCGGATCAAATATCAGGAGGGCGTCGGTTCCAACCTGGAATTGGTACAGGCTGACTCAGACCTGATCGAAGCTGAATTTAATTATCTGTCCGCCCTTTACGACGGATTGATTTCTAAAGTAAATCTTGAAAAAGCCCTGGGCCTACTGAAGGCCGATTTGACTAACTAAACCAACACTTTCCCTCTCCAAAATTTCTCAAATCTTATGAAATACTTTCCCCAACTTTTAAGCTTGGCTGCAGCAGTTCTGCTGACCGTTTCCTGTGCCCAGGATGACTTGACAGCCAAAAAAGAAAAGCTTGAGTCTTTGAAAGGAGACTTGGCTAAGATCAATACCGAAATCAAGGCGCTGGAAGCTGAGATTTCAGACTTGGATCCGGAGTATGCGGAGCAAAACAAAAAGTCCATTTTGATCACCACTGCGGCTGCACGTAAGGGTGAATTCACCCACTTCGTGGAAGTGACAGGTTCTGTTCTTTCCAAAAAGAACGTGAATATCAGTGCTGAAACTGCCGGACGCGTAATGGAAGTGCCTGCCATCGAAGGGATGCGGGTCAATAGAGGACAGATCTTGGCGATTATCGATTCAGAAATGATTGAGCGTAATATCGCTGAAATGGAAAATTCTCTGGAATTGGCCAAAACTATCTTTGAAAAGCAGGCAAGACTCTGGGAACAAAAGATCGGTACCGAAATCCAATACCTCGAAGCCAAAAACAGAAAAGAAGGATTGGAGAAAAGTCTGGCTTCTCTCAAAACCCAGTTGGATAAAGCCTACGTCCGCGCTCCATTCAGCGGAACCATCGAATCCGTTCAGGTGAGATTGGGTGAGTTGGTTCAGCCGGGAATGCCCATGTTCCAGTTTGTAGGAGACAGTGATTTGTTTATCGAATCTGATGTATCCGAATCCTATGTAGGCGTTTTGGCCAAAGGAGATTCGGTAGAAGTATCTTTCCCATCCCTGAAGAAAAACCTGACCACCAAGGTGTCTGCTGTCGGAGCGATTATTAATCCCAACAACAGAACCTTCAAAGTGGAGGTCTTCTTGCCCAATATGGCCGACCTGAAGCCGAATATGATTGCAGTCCTGAAAATTCAGGATTACAAAAACGAGGACTCTGTGATCGTACCTTCTCACTTGATTTTGTCAGATAACAGAGGAGATTATGTCTTCATCGTTGAAAACGAAACTGCAAAGAAGAGATATGTGAAAAGAGGACTCAGCTTCGACGCCGAAACAGAAATTGTGGATGGCCTTGCCGGCACGGAGACTTTGGTTGACAAAGGTTTCCGAGAAGTAGGAGATAATTTCAGTGTCAATATTGCCCAACTCTAAGCCATGACAGACTCTAAAAAACCAAGCACCATCCGGGAATTTGGATTGTCCAGCTTCAGTGTGGACAATGCTACTTCCGTGGTGATTTTAACCTTGATCATTACCGTCTTGGGATTAGGTGCATACCGGACCATGCCCAAGGAGAGCTTTCCCGAGATCGTCATCCCTACAGTTTATGTAGGTACTCCCTATCCGGGCAACTCGCCCGTGGATATGGAAAACCTGATCACCAGACCGATTGAAAAAGAGCTGAAGTCACTCAATAATGTGAAGGATATCCGCTCCACTTCGGTACAGGATTTTTCTTCCATTGTGATCGAATTCAACCCCGGAGTGGAAATCTCCAAGGCGATTCAGGATGTTAAGGACGCAGTAGATAAGTCCAAAAGTGAGCTTCCTACGGATTTGGACCAAGATCCTAATGTGTTGGAAATCAACACTTCAGATTTTCCAATCATGAATGTGAATATCTCCGGTCCTTATTCCGAGCAAGAGCTCAAGAAGTTTGGGGAGTATTTGGAAGATGCGATTGAGAAGCTCCCTGAGATTTCCAAAGCAGACCTTGCAGGCACAATCGAGAGGGAGATTCAGATCAATGTAGATCCTTACAAAATGGAGGCAGTGGGAGTAAGCTTTGGGGATATTTCCGGGGCTATTCAAGCCGAGAATATCACCATTTCCGGAGGTAATATCCGAAACGGAGATTTTGAGCGAACCGTCCGGGTCGATGGGGAATTCTCAGATCCCTTGGAATTGCTGGATATTATCGTAAAGACCGATCAGCAAAAGATCGTCTATCTCCGCGATGTGGCTGAGGTGAAGGATACCTTCAAAGACAGAACCACCTATGCCCGAAGCAAAAATCTCCCCGTAGTCACCATCAATGTGACCAAGCGGAGCGGTGAAAACCTACTAGACGCGGCGGATAAGATCAAAGAGATCATCAAAACCACGCAAAAGAATCGATTCCCGAGAGATCTCGAAATCACCATTACCAACGATCAGAGTAAGCAGACACGGACTCAGGTCAGTGATCTGGAAAACTCCATCATTTTCGGGATTATTCTGGTAGTCTTGGTCTTGATGTTTTTCATGGGCTTCCGAAACTCTCTTTTTGTGGGTTCGGCGATCCCGCTTTCCATGTTTATTTCCTTCCTGATTCTGAATGCATTCGGGATTACCCTGAATCTTATGGTGTTGTTTTCCCTGATTCTAGCCCTCGGGATGCTCGTGGACAACGGGATCGTGGTCGTGGAAAATATTTACCGACTGATGCAGGAAGGCAAGCCTATCATGAGAGCTGCCAAAGAAGGGGTAGGAGAAGTGGCTTGGCCAATCATCACCTCTACAGCTACCACCCTTGCGGCATTTCTTCCCTTGGCTTTCTGGGAAGATATCGTGGGTGAATTCATGAAGTTTCTTCCGATCACACTGATCATTGTCTTGTCCTCATCCCTGTTTGTGGCCTTAGTGATCAATCCGGTAATGACCTCCCTGTTTATGAAGGTGGAGGATGTGACTAAGGATAAGCCAAAGAAAAAGTTCTTGGTAGTAGCCTTGATTTTTGTGGTTGTAGCTGCCATTTTCTATCTCTTGGGAGTGACTGCTTTGGGTTCATTGGCTATGGTGGCTGCTTTGCTTACCCTCTTCAATGTGTATGTGCTTCGCGGTGCGATTCGATGGTTTCAGACGGTCTTTTTGGTCAAGTTGGAAAATGCCTACGAGGCGACCTTGAGCTATGCTTTACACGGCAAAAAGCCCTATATCGTATTTTCAGGGACATTTGGTCTATTGATCTTCTCTCTGGTACTGTTGGGGATCCGCTCTCCAAAAATCCTTTTCTTTCCCGACAATCAGCCCCAATTGGTCAATGTATTCGTGGAGTTTCCGATAGGAACAGACATTGAATACACCAATGCCTTTGTGGACAAGATGGAAGATGAAATGATGGTGGCTTTGGAACCTTACAACGGCATCATTGAATCTGTAATTTCTCAAGTAGGTGAAGGAACAGGTGACCCCACCGAAGGGCCAAGTCAGCAAGCTACACCTCACAAGGCCAAAATCACGATCGGATTTGTGGACTACATCGACCGACAAGGGATTGATACCAACGGTGCAATGGAGAAAATCCGTGATTTGGTTGAAAAATATCCTGGTGTTTTGATCACTGTGGACAAGCAGAGAAATGGTCCTCCGGTAGGAAAAGCGGTGAATATTGAATTCGTTGGAGAAGACTACGAGCAGTTGATTGCCTATGTGGAAAAAACCAAGGACTACCTTGAGTCCAATAATATTCCAGGCCTTGAAGAATTGAAAACGGACCTTTCTACAGGTAGTCCTGAATTGATTGTGCAGGTAGACAGGGAAAAAGCAAGAAGGTTTGGTTTGTCCACTTCCACCATTGCAACTGAGCTGCGAACCTCCCTTTTCGGATTGGAAGTGTCCAAATACAAAGAAGGGGAGGATGATTATCCCATCCAGCTGCGTCTGGATGAAGAATACAGGTACGATATCAACACCTTGGTCAATAAGAAAATTGGCTTCAGAGATAAATTTGGCGACAAAAGAGAAGTTCCTATCTCGGCAGTGGCGGATTTCCAATACAGCTCAACTTATGGGTCTGTGAAAAGAAAGGATTTGGAAAAGGCCATCACCATGTTCTCCAACGTGCTTGATGGATATAACCCAACAGAAATCAACGCTCAGATTAAGGTGTTGATGGAAAATTTTGAAGTGCCAGACGGAATCACGGTGAAGTTTACCGGTGAGCAGGAAGAGCAGGCTAAATCTCAGGCCTTCCTACTTCGAGCTTTGGCAATTGCAGTTTCCTTGATCTTCCTCATCATTGTCGCCCAGTTCAACTCGGTAATCAGTCCGTTTATCATCATGACTTCGGTTTTGTTCAGTACAATCGGTGTATTCTTGGGCTTGGTGATTTTCAATATGGACTTTGTGGTGATCATGACCGGAATCGGGATTATTTCCCTTGCCGGGGTAGTGGTGAATAATGCCATCGTACTGATTGACTATACCAATCTGGTCCGAAGCCGAAAAAGAGAGGAAAAAGGAATTCTTCCGGATGAGTTTTTGGACTACGAGGATCTATTGGGAAGTATCATCGAATCGGGTAAAACCCGTCTTCGTCCTGTATTGCTGACAGCGATCACGACCGTCCTGGGCTTGATTCCTTTGGCCATTGGGATGAATATCAATTTCAGCACCCTGTTGAGCGATTTTGATCCACAGTTCTATGTGGGAGGTGATAATGCAGCCTTCTGGGGCCCTATGGCCTGGACAGTAATATTTGGGTTAACCTTTGCTACCCTCATTACGTTAGTGATCGTACCAGTCATGTATTTGCTGGCAGACAAACTCGCAATGAGGCTGCGCAAGATCAAAGCATGATTGATTAAGGTTGGTGGTTTTTTTTGATAAAACCTCCGGAATGATGTTCCGGGGGTTTTTGCTTTTTTAAGCCGGGGTTAGGTATGGATTTTGTAATTTTGAAATCCCAAATAGAACTAGTAGAGATGCAAGAAATGAAATGGTATGTGATGTACACGGCATCACGGTCTGAGAAGAAAGTAGCAGATCGATTGAGAGAGCGCGGTTGGGAAGTGTACCTGCCTATCGTAGAGGAGCTTCGCCAATGGTCCGACCGGAAAAAGAAAGTACAGCGAGCACTTTTTAATGGATATGTCTTTGTGAAAACTTCTAGAAATCAGCTTTGGGAATGCCTTCAGGTGCCCGGAGCGGTGAAATTTGTTCACTTTTCAGGACAGCATGCTACCGTCAGGGAAGAAGAAATAGAGCTAATCCAACGCGTAGTCACTACCGGTGTAGCCGTGGAAACTGATGGCTCGGAGATCGAGCCGGGAGAAAAAGTCAAAGTCATGGGTGGTCCTCTTCAGGATATGATCGGAGAATGTATCGAAAAGGGCAACAAAGATTACTTTATGATCCGAATCCCGGGAATTTATCAGAACATGCTGATCAGCATTCCCCGCAAATTTCTCCAAGTCATCGAATCACAGAAAGTTTAATGGATTGATTAATCCTGGCTTCTGGGTACAAAGTATCTTCTGAATACTATTTGTGCTTGGAACAGGTGGTCTCCGAAGCGGTTAAATCCCACATTTCCATCCAGATTATCCGAAAAAGTCCAAAGCATGGTGCCTTCGCCGGCTATATCGGAATAAGGACCGATTCGGTAGCTCAAGCCTGCCCGTACAGGGACATAGCCTGTAGTGATATTGCTGGAAATAGGAGTTTCTTCAGGGCTGAAGGACTTAGTTTGCTTGGTATTAACCTGCATGATTCCCAATCCCACTCCTCCGTAAAGATTAAATTGCGTACGGTGCATATGATTGGTAAAGGGAATCAGATAAAAACTGGGCATGATGTCAAAAAAGTAAGCAGGCCCTTTGGCAGTGTAGGAAGAGTTTGAAAAAAACCAGGCATCTGTCACTGCAGTACTTGGATTTCCCCCACTGCTGATCCATTGAACTCCTGCGGTGGTTCTCAGCTCGATATTCTGGGCCATTTTTTTTGTCAAAGCCACAGAAATAGCCGGTTTGATGGCAAAGTTGAAACTTCTGTATTGTCCACCGTTGTCCAAATAGGCAAAGGAAGGACCTAGCCCAACGGTCAAAATATTGTCTCTGGAAATTCTTTCTTTATAAAAGCTTTGGGCAAAGGTCAGGCTCGAGACACCGAACATAAAAATAAGGAGGATCAATCGATAGAAAGAGTACATAAAGTAATAGACTGATAATGTGTTGGTTTGGATTTTCGCTCAGGTTCAACAAATGTGCCAAAGCGGGTTTTATCAGATGGATAAAATACTATTCTCCATCAAAGGCTTTTTGGATATCGGCTTCCGTGGTGCGCAGTTTTTCTCTGCAAATTTTCACCAAAGATGCGGCTTCTTTCACTAAATCTGACAGCTCATCAACGGTTTTATTTCCTTCTTCCAGTTGGGAAAGGATCATTTCCAGTCGCTGCATGGCTTGGGTATAGCTGGTCTCAGTCATTTTTGGTCTCGATTTCGGTGATGGTACTTTTTATTTTATGCTGAAGGGAGTAGGTAATCATTTCTGCTCCCAGTTCTGGTGTGCTGAGGTGAATAGGCTTTCCCTTCGATTCTGAACGGGTATAGCCTCTTTTTAGTATAGATTGGGGATCGAGTTGACGGAGTTGGAGCTCGATTTTAGACAAATTCTCGTTTTGGGACTGAAGAAAAGTGCCGGATGCTTTTCTCAGAGTTTTTTCCAGATTATCCAGGGCCAAGGATTGGATTTTGCAAAGGTTTTTTCCCGCTTGGGTGATTCGGTTGTTCAGAGTTTGAACTTTTTGGGATTCCAAAATCAGCCGATTCCCAGCTAATGACTTGGTACTTAGACTGTATTGATGAATCCTGTTTTCTTCCTCCCGAAGTGTAATTCTTGTAGCCCGGTCAAGGCGCTGAAGTAGTATTCCCAAATTTTCCTCAAACTCCCTAAAGCCTGAAAGCAGAAACTCAGCCACTGCGGTAGGGGTTTTCAAGCGGGTATGGGCAACCAAATCGGCGACAGTTTCATCCCGCTCATGGCCTATTCCGGTGAATACAGGCAATGGAAAATTGGCGATTTCTGCTGCCAGCCGATATTCATCAAAGCAATCCAAATCCAATTGGGCACCACCACCCCGGATAATGATCACCGCATCCAAATCCAGTTTTTCTGACTCCTCTTTTACTCTGTTTAGCGCCTGAACCAGACTGTTTACTGCCTCATTGCCCTGCATCTGTGAGGGGAAAAGGCGGTGATAAATGTGGTATCCGTAGGGGTTGTTTTGAATCTGATTAATGAAATCTCCATATCCTGCGGCGGTAGGACTGGAAATCACCGCAATCTTTTGAACAACCGCAGGCAATTCAAACCTTCCGTTGAGTCGGAGCAATCCTTCCCTTGTGAGTCGGTCGATGGTTTCCTGCCTCAGCCTCGCTCTTTCTCCCAGAGAAAAGGAGGGGTCAATGTCCTTGACATTGATGCTTAATCCATAGACCGGATGGTAGGTAACCGCCACCTGAGCGAGGACTTTCATCCCGTTTTTCAGAGAAGTGCCCGTTGCAGATTCAAACTTGGCTGCTACATTTCGGTAGGTAAATTGCCAGAGATTGGCCCGAATCTTTGCCTGAATCTGATTGCCTTGCTTTTCGACCAATTCAAAATAGACGTGCCCTTGCGGTGCCTGTCTGAAATCTGCCAGCTCCCCAACCACCCAATACAGGGGCTCCAAAGAAGATTCAAGGGTGTACCGAATCTGCTCAGTCAGTTGAGAAACAGACAGATGACTCATTTTAGATTATTTTGGAAAGACTTGCTTGATCTTATTGCTCAGTTCCAAGCTCGCTCTCAGCATCGGAAGCCTAACTTGATCACTTTGGATGATTCCCTGATGCAAAAGCAGGTTTTTGATCCCCACTGGATTTCCTTCTTGGTACATCAATCCGTTGATTTTAAGGAGAGAAAAAGCAGCTTTTAGGGCTTCCTCCTCAGTCCCATGGGTTAGATGCTTGAAGGTCTGCGGGAGGGCATTGGCTAATACAGAGATCACTCCACTTCCTCCGATGCTTTGAATTGCCTTGGTCAACAGATCATCACCTGAAAGTAAGAGGAAGTCCTTAGGCATTTGGGAGGCTATCTGCATGCACTGTTCCAGATTTCCGCTTGCCTCTTTCATGCCTATGATATTGGGATGATGAGAAAGTGCCAAGGTAGTCTCAGCGCTCATATTGGACATGGTCCTGCCGGGAATATTATAAAGCATAACCGGCACCGGAGAAGCATTTGCGATGGCAGTGTAGTGAGCAATAATTCCTTCCTGGGTAGGTTTATTGTAGTAGGGACTCACGGAGAGTAAGCCGGCTATGCCGTAAAAATCCGTGTTTTTGATCTCATTGACCACGGCATGGGTGTTGTTACCGCCGATACCCAGCATCACAGGCACTCTTCCCTGATTGTATTGGAGACAGGCTTTGATAACCTCTTTTTTCTCAGATGATGTCAAAGTTGCCGCTTCTCCTGTGGTACCCAAAACGACCAGATAATCCACTCCTCCGGAGATCACATGGTCAATAAGCCTTTGGAGACTTTCGAAGTCAATAGAATAATCGTCTAAGAAAGGGGTGACCAAAGCCACTCCGGTACCTTTGAATGCGTTCATGGAAAGAATTTAATTTAGGGTGCAAAGATACAGCCTTAGGCGGGTTTTATGCCCCGCTCAAAGAAAAAAACGGGTTTAGTGCGTTTAAAGCTGGATTTTGGAGAATGCTATATCTTTTCAAAATAGCATTTACCCCTCTACCATCTTCAAAAACTCCTCCTCTGAAATGAGGGGAATTCCCAGCTTTTGAGCTTTTTCTTTTTTGCTAGGGCCCATTTCTTCTCCCTCAATAATAAAGTCCAAGTTTTTGGAAACGGAGGAAATGTATTGCCCGCCGTGTGCCTGAACAAAGTCCACGATCTCGTCCCGCTTGAAGTTTTGCAGTTTGCCTGAAGCCAAAATCCGCTTTCCGGCCAGTGCATTTCCCAAAACCTTTTCCTCCCGCTGCTCGATCTCGAATTTCAGTCCATTGGCTTTAAGTCTGGAGATATGGTCCAAATTTTCCTGCTGAGCAAAAAACTCCCGGATGCTGGTCACCAAAGTTTCTCCCACACCATTGATCTCCAGCAATTGCTCATCACTAGCTTCCTGAAGCTTTTCGATGCTTCCAAAGTGCTTGGCCAATAGTGCGGCGGTATTTTCTCCGATATTCCGAATCCCCAAAGCAAAGAGCACCTTTTCAAATGGCTGTTCTTTAGACTTGAAAATCCCCTCCATCATATTGGAAATGACTCCTTCCTGAAAGGTATTGGCCTTCAGTTTTTTGATTCTTTCCTGAATCTCAGAAGGCAAGTCCAAGTCCAATTCCAGCAAAATCATATGAACTGTACCATGCTTTTTGCTGGCTTCTAGAATTTGTTCGAAGGAAACTCTTCTGCCCAGAAATATTTCCAAAACTACCGCCACAGGTACGTAGTCTTCCACCTTCATGAGATCGGCATGCTGGTCCAGATTCTGAAGTAGATAGTCAATCATGCCCACATTGGAAGGGACTTTTTTCTTCCAAGCCCGAATCTGCCCCTGAAATCCTCTGAGTTGCTCCCTGAGTGTTAGATGAGCTGTTTCTGCCAGAAAATCCTGAATCTGCTTGAAGGAAATCCCTTCTGTCAAAGCAAAAAGGGCCTTTTCCAAAGAAATATAAAGCAGTCCAGTAGCTTCACGCTCGTATTGATCCTGACTCATTTCGAGTCCGAGAAGTTCACTTTGCTTTTGCTCCAAATCATAGATGTCCGCATAGCTCCGGATAAAGCCCTGGTCAATCAGCGCTCGGATTCGCTCGGTACCCATGGAGTCGATATCCATGGCTCTCTTGCTGACGAAATGCTCGATTTTTCCCAAGACCTGAGGGGGGCAAGTTTGGGAGTTGGGGCAGTAATGCTTGGCTTCCCCTTCTTTTCTGATCAATTCAGTGCCACACTCCGGGCAATGCTCGATGTAGTGGATTGGTGGGGCTCCTGCCTTCCTTCGGGAGGTATTCACACCTGTGATTTTTGGGATGATTTCTCCTCCTTTCTCTACAAAGACAAAATCCCGCTCATGGATGCCCAAGCGAAGAATTTCATTGGCATTGTGGAGGGAAGCTCGCTTGACCGTGGTGCCGGCGAGCTGCACGGGTGCCAGATTGGCTACAGGGGTAATCGCTCCTGTTCTGCCGACCTGATAGGTGATCGAAAGTAATTCCGTCTCAGCGCTCTCAGCCTTGTATTTATACGCGATTGCCCAACGGGGATTTTTGGCGGTAAATCCCAATTCCTCCCGCTGATCGTAGTCATTGATTTTCAGGACCACCCCATCGGTATCGAGTGGGAGTGAGAAACGTTTTTCTCTCCACTCCTCGATGTAGTCCAAAACCTGATCGATGTCCTTGGCTTTTTTGTAAGTAGGGGAGACATTGAATCCCCAGCTTTCGATCAAGTGGATGGCTTCATCATGCTTGGAAACTCCGATATTTTCTCCCAAAAGCTGATAGAAATAGCAGTTTAACCTGCGCTTGGCCACTACTCCGCTGTCCTGCATTTTGAGGGTTCCGGAAGCTGCATTTCGGGGATTGGCGAGTAGGGCTTCCCCTTTTTGCTCCCGTTCGGCATTGATTTTTTCAAATTCTTTGATCGGGAGAAAAATCTCTCCTCTCACCTCAAATTTTACCGGGACATTCGCTGCTTTGATGGAAAGGGGGATATTCCGGATGGTTTTCACATTGGCCGTAACATCGTCACCTTTGGTGCCGTCTCCTCGGGTCACTGCTCGGGCAAGTTGGCCGTTCTCATACACGAGAGAAATAGCCACTCCGTCAAACTTCATCTCGCAGAAATACTCATAGTTTGGATGACCCAGACCTTTGATTACCCGCTCATCAAAGGCGCTGAGCTCCTCGACTGTGTAGGTATTTCCTAGGGAAAGCATCCTGTATTCATGCTCCACGGTCTGAAATTCCTTGGTAATCGTACCGCCAACCCGCTGACTGGGGCTATCCGACTTCAATAGATCCGGAAACTGCGTTTCCAATCGAACCAACTCCTCAAGCAATTGATCGAATTCAAAGTCTGAGATTTCGATCCGGCTTTCCTGATAGTAAAGGTGATTGTGGTGGTTGATTTCTTTGGTGAGTTGGGCGATCCGATGTGCAGCTTCTGCGTGAGTCATGAGTAAAAACTTAAGAAGGGTAAAAGTAAAAGGATTGGGGGAAGTTTGGAAGAGGAAAGTGTGGGAGTTGGAAGCAAGGAAGTCGGGAAGTCGGGGAGAAGGGGAGTCAGGAAGTCGGGGAGAAGGGGAGTCAGGAAGTTGGGGAGTTTGGGAGAAGGGGAGTAAGGAAGTTGGGGAGCAAGGAAGTATGGGAGTCTGGGAGAAGGGGAGTAAGGGAGTAAGGAAGTTGTGGAGGCAAGGAAGATTAGTAAGTTTCAAAGTTGTAAGGCCGGAAAGTATGGGGGCAGAAGACGGAAGGCGGAAATATTGTCGAATGTCCGATGAGTAAAGAGGAGAAACGGGAGTTTAAAGTAAGGAGATAAGAACTGAAGATCCTGTTGATGGCGTAATTCGTAAATCGTACTTCGTAAATAAAAATGTCGTAATTCGCAGGCTGATGCTGAGAGTAGTCTTGGTATTAAAATTCTTAAAACTTAGGAAATGAGTAAAAAGAGCTCGGTTGAGGGTAAAATTCTGGATGCTGCCTATCACCTTTTTTTGCAAAAAGGCTATCGGCACACCACTATGGATGATATAGCAGCAGAATTGGGCATGAGTAAAAAGACCCTCTACAAATACTACGATGGCAAATTGGAGTTGCTTTCCGCTTCTTTTGAAATCCTGAAAACCAAGCTTACTGCCAAGGTCGAAGCCATCTTGGATAACAGTTACATTTCTTTTCCTCTGAAGCTCAAGTCATCTCTTACCGTCGTAGCTACGCATTTGGCTCCAATCAATCCCGAATTGTTTGAGGATTTGAGGGAGTTCGCTCCTGAGATTTGGGAGGATTTGACCTCCTATATCAACGAGTCGGCTTACCTGAGATTTGCCAAATTGATCGAGCAGGGAATCTCCCAAGGTCTGGTGAATCCCCGAATCAACATCAGCTTGGTAGTTCTGCTGTATGCGGCGGCTGTTCAGAGTCTTTTGGATCCTAAATTTTACTCCCAGTTTCCTGAAGCCATGCAAAAAGGGATCAAAATTCCTCCCTCCGATATTTATGATCAGGCCATCAGCATCATTTACAATGGGATTTTGACAGAAGAAGCCCGGAGTGAATTTCAAAATGCCTGAGCCCTCCTTCATCTGATTTTCCTATCTTTGACCACGATTTTAGAGGGCTTAGCGTAGTCCACTCCGGTCTTCAGTCTTCTGTCTTCCATCTATTTCACCCATGAGCAATAAACAATTCAAAAGATACACGATTACCTCGGCCTTGCCCTATGCCAATGGACCTCTACATATTGGTCATTTGGCAGGTTGCTATGTGCCTTCGGACATTTATGTGCGCTACCTAAGATCCCAAGGAAGGGATGTAGCTTACATTTGCGGTTCGGATGAGCACGGGGTGGCTATCACCATCAAAGCCCAAAAGGAAGGTAAAACTCCCCAAGAAGTAGTAGACCATTACCATGGGATGATGAAAAAGGCCTTCCAGGACTTTGGGATCAGCTTTGACCATTATTCCCGTACCTCCGCTAAGGTCCACCATGAGACTTCTCAGGAGTTTTTTATGGATTTGTACCAAAAAGGGGAATTTCTCGAGCAAACCACCGAGCAATACTACGACGAGGAGGCCAAGCAGTTTTTGGCGGACCGATACATTGAGGGAACTTGCCCCAAATGCGGTAATCCCAATGCCTATGGGGATCAGTGTGAAAAGTGCGGAACCTCCCTTTCGCCCACCGACCTGATCAATCCTAAAAGCAAGCTGAGCGGAAATACTCCTGTGCTGAAAGAAACCAAGCACTGGTTTCTGGATTTGGCGAGGTATCAGAGTTTCCTGAAAAAATGGATTCTCGAAGAGCATGGTGAGGACTGGAAAAACAACGTGTTGGGCCAATGCCGATCCTGGCTGGAAGCTGGAGATGGCCTGCAGGCTCGATCCATGACCCGGGATTTGGACTGGGGGATCAAAGTGCCTCTGCAGGATGCTGAAGGAAAAGTGCTTTATGTATGGTTTGATGCGCCGATCGGCTACATTTCTTCCACCAAAGAATGGGCGGCAGAAAAAGGCATCGATTGGGAACCCTACTGGAAAGATCAGGAAACCAAGCTGGTGCATTTTATCGGCAAGGACAACATTGTATTTCACTGCATCATTTTCCCTGCGATTCTGAAGACGCATGGAGGCTATGTGCTTCCGGATAATGTCCCTGCCAACGAGTTTTTGAATTTGGAGGGAGACAAGATCTCCACTTCCCGAAACTGGGCCGTTTGGTTGCATGAGTATCTGGAAGAGTTTCCGGGTAAGCAGGATGTGCTTCGCTACGTGCTTACTGCCAATGCACCTGAGACCAAGGACAACGACTTTACCTGGAAGGACTTTCAGGGTAGAAACAACAGTGAATTGGTTGCGATCTATGGGAACTTCGTGAATCGAGCTGTGGTACTGAATCAGAAGTTTTTCCAGGGAATCGTGCCGGAGCGGGGTGAACTGAGAGGAATCGATCAGGAAGTATTGAAGGAGTTGGCGGAGTTTCCTGCCAAAATCGAAGCTTCCATAGAGCGTTATCGCTTCCGGGAAGCCTTGAGTTTGGTGATGGATTTGGCCAGAATGGGTAATAAATACCTGGCAGATACCGAGCCTTGGAAGGAAATCAAAACCGATGAAGCCCGCACCAAAACCATCCTGAATATCGCCTTGAATATTGCGGCCAATCTGGCCATAGTATCCGAACCTTTCCTGCCATTCACTGCCCAGAAGTTATTTGACTTATTTGGAATCGAAAAAGGCAACTGGTCTGAGGCCGGGAATGGAGAATTGATTCGAGCCAACCGGGCCTTGGGTCCAATGGGTCTTTTGTTTGAAAAGATCGAAGACGAAACTGTAGAAAAACAAGTACAAAAATTATTAGACGCCAAAAAGATGAATGAAGCTGCGAATGCCCCTGTGACCCCGATGAAGGAGATCATTTCCTATGATGACTTTGCCAAGTTGGATATGCGTGTGGTGACCGTTTTGGAAGCTGAGCCCATGCCCAAATCCAAGAAATTGCTGAAGCTGAAAGTGGATACCGGCTTGGGTCACCGTACAGTCTTGAGTGGAGTAGCAGAGCATTTTACTCCTGAGTTTTTGGTAGGAAAGCAAGTGACCATGCTGATCAACTTGGCTCCACGGAAAATGATGGGAATCGACTCAGAAGGAATGATTTTGATGGCCGAGGACAAAGACGGCAAGCTGAAGCTTTTGGTGCCTCATGAGGGCACAGCGAGTGGATCGACGATTTCTTGAGTATCAAGATAAATGTATCAAGTATCAAGATATTAGAATCAAGAGACAAGAAGCTAGAATCGAGAGCCTAGATATTTCTGAAAGCCATTGGTAAGAATCCAATGGCTTTTTTTTGATTTACTTCCAAAGTGTCTAGACAAGCGTCTTGTCTCTGACATCTCGAATCTTGTTTCTCCAAATCAATGCAAGGGCCTCTTTTTAATCATTCCCCCTTTGGTATCCTTGATTGGATATTGGATGACAAATGCTTTGGGGTCGATTTTTTCGATTTCGGTCAAAACCCGGGTTACTTCCAGCCGGGTGACCACACAGAATAGCACGTTTCGATCTGGATTTTTGGCTTTTTCCCCAAATCCCCCATCAGCCTTGAAAGCCGTCACTCCTCGGCCCAGATCGTAAGTGATTTTGGCTTTGATGTCTTCGTTAAATTCGGAAATAATCATCACGCCAATGTATTCTTCCACCCCGTTGATCAAAAAATCCACCGTGCGGGAAGCCGAGAAATAGGTCAGCATGGAGTACATCGCCGTCTCCAGATTGACCAATATGGCGGCCACAATAAATAAACAGACATTGAAAACCGTGATAAAGTCACCGACGGTCAGGCTGGACTTTCTCGAAACTTGTATGGCCAAAACCTCCGTCCCGTCGATTACCGCCCCGCCCCGAATAGCAAATCCAATCCCGCTTCCCAAAAAGAATCCTCCGAAAACGGCAATCAGCAACTTGTCCGCTGTGATTACTGGCAGTTCGATATAGTGAACCAAAAGCGCCAAAGCTAAAATGGCTAAGGTACTTTTGATGGCAAAGCGAAGGTTGAGCTGCTTGTATCCCAGGTAAATAAAGGGCAGGTTAACCAAAACGATCAATGGAGAGAGGTCCAAGGGGGTCACAATCTCCAGCAAAAGGGACATCCCCATCGCGCCTCCGTCAAAAAAGTCGTTGGGAAGCAAAAATCCCTTTAAACCAATACTTGCCATGACCACCCCAATGCCTATGAATAGGGTGTCTTTTACTTTTCTCCAAAGGGTCACTTTCTGCGCCCATGCGGTATTTCCTAAGGCGATGATTCTTTTCGGCATAGTTAAAGGTAGATCAAAGGGATGATTTTACCCAAGTTTGAAGTTGGCAGGTTTCTTTTGCAAGAATTCGAAATCACTGACCTTGCGTGAATATTTTGCTCAATTTTACTGAAGAATTGAAAATAAAATAGCCGAACTAGTGCCAAATAAATAGATAAAGTGAGAGTTTTTTGAAAAAATTTGATTTCCCGGTTTCTTTTTTAACTTAAGGTAAATTTTTAAAAGAATGAAAACAGAAGGATATCAAAGCGGAGAGCATTACGATGAAATGTTTGATGCCTCTGGGCAAATAAGGAACCACTACCTGGAGTTTCAGCAATTTTTGAGCAAGACCTCGCCTAAAAAAATGCATCAGCTTCAGTTTTCGGCAAATAAGACCCAAAAGGCCATGGGCATGACGTTCAATGTCTACCATGACAATCAGGGCTTGGAGAAGATTTTGCATCTGGATATCATTCCCCGCATTATTCCCAACTCCGAGTGGAAAAAGCTGGAAGCCGGACTCAAGCAGCGGGTGCATGCGCTGAATCTTTTTCTTCAGGACGTGTATAATGAGCAGAAGATTCTGAAGGACGGAGTGGTGCCTTCTGACTTGATTTTGGGTTCCAAAGATTACCTCAAACCCTGCATCGGGCTTACCCCTCCCAAGGGTATCTGGTGCCATATCACAGGCACAGACTTGGTCAAGGATAAGGATGGGGAATATTACATTCTGGAGGATAATCTCCGCTGTCCATCCGGGGTATCTTACATGCTCGAAAGCCGGGAAATCATCAAGCGAGCTTACCCCCAACTCTTCAATGACGAGGGCGTGATGCCCGTATCTAACTACCCGACCAAGCTGCTCAAGATGTTGCAGTTTCTCTCGGACAAGCCGAAGCCTGTGGTGGGCGTATTGACTCCCGGGATTTACAATTCGGCCTACTTTGAGCATTCCTACCTTGCCCTTCAGATGGGGGTAGAGTTGGTCAATGGGGTGGATTTGCTAGTGAAAGACAAGAAAGTCTACATGCAAACCACCAGGGGACTTCAGCAGATCGATGTGATTTACAGAAGGATTGACGATTCCTTTATCGATCCTTTGACCTTCAATCCCGAGTCTATGCTGGGAATTCCGGGGATATTTGAAGCCTACAAAGCAGGAAATATTGCCATGGCCAATGCCCCGGGTACAGGTGTGGCCGACGATAAGGCCGTGTATGCCTATGTTCCCCGAATCATTAAGTACTACCTGGATGAAGAGCCCATCCTCAACAATGTACCAACCTATCTCTGCCGGGAAGAAGAGGATCGAAAGTATGTATTGGAAAATATCGAGAGTCTGGTGGTCAAAGAAACCAATGCCGCAGGAGGCTATGGAATGCTGATCGGACCCAAAGCCACCAATGAAGAGCATGAAAAGTTTAGGACTCTGATTCAAAATAATCCCAAGCATTATATCGCACAGCCCACGCTTTCACTTTCTACGGTTCCTTGCCTTACCGAAGAGGGAATCGAAGGTCGGCATGTGGATTTGAGACCTTACATTTTGTACGGGGAAGAAATCGAAGTAATCCCCGGAGCACTGACCCGAGTTGCGCTCAAAAAAGGGTCACTTGTGGTCAACAGTTCGCAGGGTGGAGGAAGTAAGGATACCTGGGTTTTGTACAAATAATCAAGAAAAAATATGTTAAGCCGCGTAGCAAGCCACATTTATTGGCTGGGAAGATATCTTGAAAGGGCAGAGAACTATGCCCGATTTATCGATGTGAATTTCAATCTCATGCAGGATCTGCCCATGGACCTGAAGGAGCAATGGCAGCCTTTGGTAGCTGCGACGGGGGATTTGGATGTGTACCTTTCCAAACACAAGGATTTTGAGCGTCATCAAGTGATGCACTTCCTGGCTTTTGATCCTGATAATCCCAATTCTATGCTTTCTGCTGTCACCAAGGCCAGGGAGAACGCCCGGATCATCCGGGAAAACCTGAGTAAGGAAACTTGGGAAAAGGCCAATGAGCTGTACTACATGCTGACCGAAGGCTATGAAAAGAAGGTTTGGAAAAAGGAAGATCCGAGGAAGTTTTTTGAATCCGTGAAAAACCAAATTCTCCTGATCTACGGATTGGCTGATGCTACCGTGGCCCGAACCGAAGGCTGGTATTTTCGTCAGCTCGGGCAAATGCTGGAGCGAGCCGATAAGACTTCCCGGATTTTGGATGTGAAGTACCATATCCTTTTACCATCACCCAATGAGGTGGGAACTCCGCTGGATTTTCTGCATTGGACAGCCTTGCTGAAGTCTGTGACCGGATTTAATACCTATCGAAGGTTGTATGGGAACATAGATCCATCAGGCGTGGTTGAGTTTCTGGTGCTGAACAAATACTTCCCCAGATCGATTTACTATTGCCTGAAAGAGGCTGAGCGGTTTTTGCACTGCATCTCGGATAATTCCGGGGATGGATTCAAAAATTCCGCAGAAAAAGCCATTGGAGAAATGAAGTCCCGCCTGGAATACTCAGAGGTCGATGATATAATTTCTGTGGGGCTTCATGAATATTTGGATGGACTCCAATTAAAAATTAACCATATTTCGGACCTCATCTCGGAGAATTTCTTTCAGCTGAAATTGAATTTCACCGAAAACCCCTGATCATACGGATGACCTTTTGTCTAGGAATAAAAACCAAACATGGCCTTGTAGGCCTCTCGGATACCCGGATTACTTCCGGTAGTGAGACCACTACTTCCAAAAAAGTCTACACAGTCAACAAGCGTAAGCACTCTTTCTTCATCATGACTTCTGGACTTCGTTCAGTTCGGGACAAAGCCATTACGTATTTTTCTGAAGTCATCGCCCATCAGGACGACTCATTTTCCAAGCTATATCAGGCAGTGAATGAGTTTGGCAATCAGGTGAAAATCGTAGCCAAAGAGGACAAAGCCAATCTCGAAGAGTCTGGACTTCAATTCAACTTGTTTTCCATTATCGGTGGACAGCTGGAAGATGATCCTGAACCGAAATTGTATCTGCTTTATCCTCAGGGCAACTGGATTGAGATCCGGAAAGGAACTCCCTTTGTGATTATCGGGAATTCCGGCTTTGGGCATCCGGTGCTCAAGAGATCCTTTCATTATGAGGATTCCTTGGATTATGCTCTCAAATGCGCCTTTTTGGCCTTTGATGCTACCAGGATTTCAGCCAATGATGTGGACTTTCCGATCGATACCGTGGTCCTGAAAAATGACGAATATTTCACCAAGGAAAAGAGATTCGAGCAAAGAGAACTGGAGCATATCTCTGCTTTTTGGAATAATCGACTGAAAAAAGCCATTGAAGAATTGCCTTCCCAAGTGCTCAGCAGCGCTTTTGAGGATTTCGAACAGATTCTTGAAAATACCTGAACATGCTGATTCAGGTTTGGCATCATACCCGATATACGTATTCCTCCCCGGTTTTTTTGGGGATTCATAAGCTCTATCTTCAGCCTCAGCATAGACCTTACTTTCGGATTGAGCATCAGAAGTTTGATGTTTTACCCAATCCAGACGGACAGAACTTCCGTCAGGACCTAGCGGGTAATTGGTACAGTCAGTGTTGGTTTTCGGCCCAGACTGAGCAGATGGAGATTCATTCCGAATGGATTTTCAAGCTTCGGGATTTCAACCCTTTCGGATTTATTTTGGACAGGCCATTTGAAGAGAGAGGCTGGACCGATCCGCTCTTTCAGTTTTCCTATGAGGAAAAAACAGCCTTTCTCATTCCTTTTCTTTCTTCCACGGAAGATTTTCACTTCACTGAATTTATCCAAGGGATTAGAAGCCAATCCAATGGATTGATCGATTTTTTGGTCAGACTGACTCAGGCCATTTACCAAAACTGGAAACATCAGGTCAGGGAAGAAGAGGATATCTGGGAACCGACTTTTACCTATGCCGAAAGGACAGGTTCGTGCCGGGATCTTGCCTTGATGGAAATGGAAATGCTTCGGGAAATGGGATTGGCTACTCGCTTTGTCAGCGGCTATGCCTTCAACCCGGAGTTGGAAGCAGGGCATGAGCTTCATGGCTGGCTGGAGGTATTTCTTCCTGGCGCGGGATGGGTAGGCTTAGACCCGAGTTTGGGCTTGCTTACGGACCATCATTACATTCCATTAGCCTCACATCCTGACCCTCAGCGAACTTTGCCTGTTCAGGGGACCTTTGCCGGAACAGCTCAATCCAAACTCAAAGCCAGAGTGGACATCAAGCTGCTACATCGTTCTAAGTAATCAATTGGCTACGACAGCGTTTTTCTCCGGCATGGCAAAAAGCTCGTCATCAAGGGCCTTGTCCACCAAAAACACATCTGCAAAACTTACTTGATAGCGGATCTTTCGGGTGGAATCATTTTCCAATTCATAGCCTGTCATCAATCGTGGGAATACCAATCCGCCGGCATCCCGATAGTCCTCGTATTTGAGGGCATTCATGGATTGGTTGTTTTTGTCAAAAAAGGTCACCTTATACAGCACCCAAGCCAAGCGGCCTGTCTCAGGATCCACGAGCATGAAATACTTGTCGTCCGGACTGTCGCCCACATTGGATTCAAAACTCACTTCAAAAGCCTCATAGGAAATCCCGTTTAACAGCTTGTTTTCGGTCTTTTTTACCTTGACTCCCGGGTCAGTGAAAATGTAAGGGATAGAAAAAAAGTAAAAGTAAAGGTTGTGATAGAAGCGAACAGATCGGCCCTGAAATGCCTGCCGGTTGGGGCTGATCCAGACTTTTTCTCCGTCGTTGCCGATTTGCCAGGTGTCGGCATCGATTCTTACTTTTCTGCCTACCAGATCGATGTAGTGATTCTCCCAAGCAAGGTTGGTCTCATGGATCATGGCGTAGGAAAAAGCCTTGGCATTGATCCACTTTTCCCATTCTCCATGGGCATTCAATAGTTGCTTAAACTCCTCCGGCTGCTCCAATCGGGGATCGGGCTCAGATTTTTTCTCTTCGCAAGCGGCAAAAATGATTAGGCTTAGCAGGAAAAACAGGAATCTTTGGACTGGCATAGACTGGTTTTTTTTGGAAATATACCAATAGGAATCAATTTTCGGGCTTCGAATAAATTATACCTTCTATTCCATTGGTGTAATTTATCTCCTCCACTCCCTTTTTTTGGTTTTTGCTGATAGGCATTTTTTTATCGGCCAAATGATTTTTTGGATCAAGAAAAATCATCGAGGTGGAGCATTCCAAAGGATCATATAAATCAAGATGCTTTTTGTAAGGAATTGATTTGTAGTTTGATTTGCTCGAGTTAGATTGGAAAAAAAAATATCGTGATAGAAGGATTTGTTGATGAAAGCTCTTTTTTAGGAAATATCCATTGGGAGGAGATTCGGGATAGGGTCGTAAATACCGGGACGGAACGCAAATCAGCATCTGACTCTTGGTACTTTTTCCCAAAGGATGAATCGAGCTGGATATTTATTCCCAAAGAGGTGGTCAAAACATTAGTCTTGAGTAGTCCAAAAATTTTTTCTAGAATGAAAAGCATTGATTTCGAAGGGGATAAAAGCATGTCATTCGATGTACTTTACTCAGAGATAAAGCTTGGAACGGAAAAGCATAGGAGCCAAAATGTAGCTTCAAATCAAAGTATACCGGCTTCTTTGGGGCAAGGCACAAATGAAAATGTAAGGAGTAATTTCATTCATTCTTTTCCAATATTCCAGAAGAAATTATTTATCCCAAGCTCTTAGGATAAACAGGAGTTAGATATGCATATAAACCCAATAAAGTTTCAGCGCCTGCTGCACACAATGATACAGGGAGTGGTGTATCATGACTCATCAGGAAAGATCATTTATGCAAATCCAGCCGCTGAGCGAATCCTTGGATTGACTCATGATCAGATATTCGGTAAAACTTCCTTTGATCCCGATTGGAGATCGATTCGTGAAAACGGGGAAAATTTTCCGGGTGCGGAACATCCGGTTAACCTAGCCTTGAAAACGGCAAAGCCTATAAGAAATGTAGTCATGGGAATCAGGCCTGGGAAATCCATAAAAACAACTTGGATCATGATTGATGCCATTCCTGAACTCAATGAGAATGGGAAAAAGGTAGATCAGGTTTTGGTGACCTTTTCGGATATCACTACTCTAAAGGAATTACGCTGGCAGGAGAAAGAAAAGGCCGGTATGCTCAAGTCCATCATGGAAAGTTCCTCTGAGTCCATTTGGTCAATCGATAAAAATATGAAATTGAGATTTGCCAATACCAAATTCATTGAATCCTGTTATTCGATTCTTGGGCGTCCAATTCATGTGGGAGATTATGTAATCGATTTTGTAGAACCGGATAAAAAAGAGTTTTGGATAAGAAATTATCAAAAAGCATTGGGTGGAGAGTCTTTTGAAAGCACAGAGACATATCTGACCGAAAGCGGTAAGAAGTATTATAGAATGAATCTCAATCCGATTTTTTCGGGCGGGGAAATTATTGGTGCTTCCGTTTTTGCAAAGGATGTTACTGATTTGGAGAATTTTTTTGCCACAATCCAACTTCACAATGATCGGTTTAGAGAAATTTCCTGGATACAAAGCCACGTGATTCGAGCTCCTGTGGCGAGATTGATGGGGGTTTTGAATTTGATCTCTGAAGAAAGTGACATCTCTTTAGATGAGATTCAAAGACTTCTTCAGATCATGAAATCCTCCTGTAAAGAGATCGATGATTTGATAAGGGATGTAGCTATGAAATCGGAAGATATACTCAGACGCAATACCGAGATTTGAAAGATTTAGGGTTGCAGGGAGATCAATACGCGTCTGTTGGATTTTTTTTCTTGCTTGAGTTCAATCATTGCGCTTTCGAAATGGCAGGTAGGGTCTAAAATCAAAAAAGGGTACTATATTTTTTTAGATTATTTCCAAATAATAAAACTCTTGTTTAGATTTGTTCCAAATAAAAACAAGAGTTCCATGTGGAAGTCCATCCGGAAGTTTTTCAATGATATTCACCTCTACGCAGGGCTTACCTGCGGTCTGATTGTGATAGCCGTTTGTCTCAGCGGTACCATCTATGTCTACAACACTGAAATCCGCGAATTTTTTGATTCGGAACGCTATTTCGTAGAAGTAGAAGGCCAAAAGCTTGGCCTGGATGAACTGAGAGCCCAGGTAGAAGCTGATTTGAATGCGGAGGTTACCGGAGTTCAGGTTTATCCTGGGGAGAATAGAACAGTTCAGATTAGTGCCAAAAAAGAAGGGGAGGAGAGGGCTGTTTCCTACTATGTGAATCCTTACACAGGTGCCATTCTGGCCGATAATTCCGAAAAGACCTCTACCGAAGAATTCATGGGCTATATGTTTTCCCTGCATCGATGGCTGCTATTGGATCGAGTGGAGGAGCCGATTATGGAAAGCATGGGCAACCGGGATTTGGGTCGGTTTATCAATGGAGTAGCGACTTTACTTTTCCTTTTGGGAGTTTTGACGGGAATTGTGATTTGGTTTCCTCAGAAAGTAAAAAACTGGAAGCAGGGACTTAAAATAAAATGGTCAGGCAATTGGAAGCGGGTCAACCATGACTTACACAATACTTTGGCATTTTACTCTTTGATTTTCCTTTTTTTGATGGCCGTGACCGGACCGTTTTGGTCCTATCAGTGGTATAGAGAAGGTTGGCAGAAGACCTGGGATACCTATCAGGCCCCTAAAACCAACACAGCCGCATCAGAAACTCCCAAAGAAGTTGAAGAAATCGAGGAATTGGCTCCTTTAGGGTACATCTCCCTCGATGAGGTAGTTTTGGCAGGAAATGAAGCACTGGATTACCGAGGGAATCTTCGAATCAATTTGCCGGAAAAACCAGGCGATGACATCCAAGTCAGCAAGTACAGAACCGGCTTTTTTGCACGATCTGGAGCCGATCAACTGAAATTGAATCCAGCCAATTTGGAAGTAAATGAAGCCAATCTATTTGGGGATTTACCGGTGCGTCAGCAGATCGGTCGCTCCGTAAAGGCTTTGCATACCGGGGAGATATTCGGTCAGTTCACCAAGTTTTTGTGGTTTTTGGCCTGCTTGGTAGCTACTTCGCTTCCTGTAACCGGAACGCTCATCTGGTGGAATAAGCGCAAGAAAAAGTCAGCAAAGAAGAAAACAAAAGAGCCGATAATGGCTGAAGCTGTCTAAAATTCAGACTCTCCACTCGGGGAGTCTTTTTTTTAAGAAAAAATTAAGCCTTCTTTTTTCTTTCCCTCCCTGATAGATAGGATATTGCTAGGGCTATGCGAATCTTAGTAGTAGAAGACGAACCCGGAATTTCCAACTTTCTCAAGCAGGGGCTGGAGGAGGAGAGCTTTGCTGTAGATACAGCGGATAACGGAAAAACAGGTTTAGAATTGGCTCTTTCCGGGGAATACGATCTCCTTCTTCTGGACTGGATGCTTCCCGGAATCAGTGGGATAGAACTGACCCGGATTTTCAGAAAAGACTTTCCTTCGACTCCTATCATTTTCCTTACCGCCAAAGACACCTTGGACGAAACGGTCTTTGGCCTACAGAGCGGGGCCAATGACTACATCAAAAAGCCTTTCCACTTCGAAGAGCTACTGATGCGGATTCGTGTGCAGCTGAGAGGTAAAGCAAGTACCGATGAAAAACTCACGCTTGGTCCGATCAGCCTCTATCCAGACAGGCATCTGGTCATGCGGGATGAGAAAGAAATCCAGCTTACCCAGAAGGAATTTGCCTTGCTGGAATACCTGATACGTAACAAAAACAAGGTTTGCCGTCGGACCCGAATCATCGAAAGTGTTTGGGACATTCATTTTGAATACAATACCGGTGTGATTGATGTATTTATCAATTCTCTCCGCAAAAAGCTGGATATTGGCAAGGAGGAGGATTGGATTCAGACGATCCGGGGAGTGGGGTACATGGCCAAAGACGCATGAAGACAGCCTACAAAGAGCGAATTGCCTGGAGATTGACCTGGGTCACTGCATTGATCATTTTGGTTGTTTTTGCCCTGATCTACGGAGTGGCCGGATTCACCGTGATCCAAAATATCGACCGGGAACTTCAACTGGAAACGGAGAAGCATCAGGATCAGATTTTTTTGGTCAAGGGCGAAATCCGCTTTCTGCATAAGGACGAGTGGGAGGAGATGGAGCACAGTCAGATTCAGCTCAATCCGATATTCATCGAAATTGTGGATTTGGAAGGAAAATCCATGGACCGATCTCCCAATCTCCGGGAAAACCATTTGAGTTTTTCTCCTGAGAAATCAAGGAAAAATGAAGCATGGACTCAGAAGTTAGGGGCTCAGGAGGTCCGTCAGCGGCAAATTACCCTTTACAACGAGGGCAAGCCCGAAGGCTATCTTCTTTTGGCCAAGTCCTTTGAAGATGCCCGGGAGCTTTTGGACAACCTGAGAAATGTTCTTTTGGTTTTTTACCCGATGATTTTGGTTTCCCTCTTTCTCACGATGAGATATCTGGCGGGGAAAAGTATGGAGCCCATCCAGCAGATCATTGCCAAAACCAATCAGATCACCCAGAAAAATCTGAATGAGCGAATCCCCGAGCCCGAATTGAATGATGAAATCGGACAACTCACCCGGTCCATCAATGAGCTCTTGGGAAGATTGGAGCAATCCTTGAAAAGAGAAAAGCAGTTCACTTCGGATGCTTCTCATGAGCTGAGAACCCCACTTTCTGTGCTCAGAGGTACTCTGGAAGTGCTGATTCGAAAGTCCAGAAGTCCTGAAGAATACGAGCAGAAGATAAAAACTGCCTTGGGAACCATCGATCGGATGAGCTCACTGATTGATCAACTTTTGGCATTGGCTAGGGTGGAGAGTTCCAAAAATCTGGTGAGAGAGGAACTGGAATTGATCACCTTTTTGGAAGAACTGGCCGATCAGACAGCCAAAGATCATCAGAGGGAGGTGAGCTTTCAGTCTCTGGTGAGCGTGCCCATTTACATCAAAGCCAATGAGAAGACACTCCAGATGATTTTGGATAATCTGCTCCAGAATGCCATCAAATATTCCGATGAAAACTCCCCAGTCATCCTGAGAACGGGCAAATCCGATCATGGGGCTTTTATCGAAGTGGCCGATTCGGGAAAAGGCATTGACCAGGATAATCTGGAACAGATTTTCGATCCTTTTTTCAGAGAAAAGAAAGCAGTGGATGAAGGAATTCCCGGGACTGGCTTAGGTTTGGCTATTGTCAAAAAACTCGCTCAAGAGTCTGGAATCCGCCTTTCTGTCCAAAGTAGCCCCTCGGCGGGAAGTGTATTTCGTCTGGACTTTTCCCAATCTTAAGCAAATCTTAAGAATCGCCTAAGGCAGTGCTAATGCTGGATTTTGACCTTTAGGGTCAAATTATCCAGCTCATGCTTGACCGAATTATCCAATGGAGTATCCACAACAAGCTCCTGATTTTCCTTTTCACTGCTTTTTGGATAGGCTTTGGGATTTTTTCCCTGACGAGACTTTCCATCGGAGCCGTTCCCGACGTCACCAACAATCAGGTGCAGGTCATCACCACCTCCAGAAATCTCGCCACTGAGGATGTAGAAAAATACCTGACCTATCCTGTGGAGTTGGAAATGGCCAATCTTCCGGGGGTGAAAGAGATTCGCTCCGTATCCAAGTTTGGACTTTCGGTAGTGACCATTGTTTTTGAGGAGGATATGGGGACTTATCTTCCCCGTCAGCTGATTTCCGAACGCCTGATTATGGCTCAGGAGCGGATTCCGCAGGGATTTGGGACTCCGTTTATGGGGCCGATTTCTACCGGTTTGGGAGAGATCTACCAATACATCATCGATGTCAAGCCGGGCTTTGAGGATAAATATACGATCACTGATCTCAGGACAATTCAGGATTGGGTAGTCCGTAGGCAACTGGCCGGAATCGAGGGGGTAGTGGAAATCAATACTTGGGGGGGATATCTCAAGCAGTACGAAGTAGCCATCAATCCCGAAAGGCTAAAAGCCATGGATATCAACTTGGCGGCGGTATATGAAGTATTGGCCAAAAACAATTCCATTGCAGGCGGAAGCTACATCGAAAAGACCAATGAGAGTTTTTTCATCCGGGGAGAAGGTCTTGTAGCCAATCTGGAAGATATCCGAAATATCGTGGTGGAAATGCGTGGAGGGACGCCCATTTATATCCGTGACATTGCTCAAGTAGGCTTTGGTCATGCCAATCGCTTTGGAGCGATCACGGCCAATGGACAGGGAGAAAAGGTGCTCGGGCAGGTGATGATGCTCAAAGGTGCAGATGGCAAGCGGACCATTGACCGGGTCAAGGAGCGAATTGCCGAAATGGAAAACACCCTGCCCGAGGGGATTGTCATCAATGGCTTTTTGGATCGTTCTGACCTGATCGGGAGGACCACGTTTACCATTGCGGAAAATCTCATTCTCGGCTGTTTGATTGTGGTTTTTGTGGTGGTTTTGCTTTTGGGAAATTTCCGTTCCGGTCTGGTTGTGGCCTCGGTGATTCCTTTGAGTTTACTTTTTGCTTTGTCAATGATGTATCTATTTGGAGTAGATGCCAATTTGATGAGTTTGGGAGCGATAGATTTTGGGATCATCATTGACGGGGCGGTGATCATCGTGGAGTATATCGCCTATCAGTTTGCCAAATCTTCCTCGGTTTTTCAGGGATTATCCAAGACTGAAAAGCAGGGAGAAAAAGACAAAATCGCCTTCACCGGAGCTTCAAAAATGATGCATTCGGCCATTTTTGGTCAGATCATTATCATTATCGTATTCATTCCCATTCTTTCCCTTTCCGGAGTGGAGGGAAAAATGTTCCGGCCAATGGCAGAGGTATTCAGCTTTGCCCTGGTTGGGGCAATGATTTTGGGCCTGACTTATGTCCCGGTAGTTTCCTCCATTTTTCTCAAATCCAATCCTCCAGGCCCGAAAAATGTCTCTGTTAGGCTGATCGGTTTTCTCAACCGAATCTATGAGCCTTCTTTGCAGTGGGCCATCCGGCATACACGCGTAGTGCTGATCGGAGCAGGGGGAGTCTTGGCAGCTGCGATACTTCTTTTTTCTACCCTTGGGGCAGAGTTTGTGCCTACTTTGGATGAGGGGGATTTTGTGATTCAGCCGGTATTGAAGACCGGAACCACCCTTTCCAATACCGTGGAGACCATCACCAAAATGGAGAAGATCCTCCTCCAATTTCCCGAAGTCAACCAAGTGGTGACCCGAATCGGGGCAGCCGAAATCCCCACGGATCCCATGTCCATGGAGGAAAGTGATGTCATAGTGACCCTTCATCCTCCATCCGAATGGACCACGGTGGAGACCAAAGACGAATTGGCGGAGAAGTTTAAAGAAGCGCTCACGGCTATTCCCGGCCTGGATTATGAATTTACCCAACCCATAGAGATGCGCTTCAATGAGTTGATCACCGGGGTAAGGGCTGACTTGGCGATCAAGGTCTTCGGAGAAGATTTGGATGTTTTGCTGCAGACTGCAGAAAAGATCGAAGCAGCCATTCAGGGTGTAGAAGGTGCGGCGGATATCATTCTGGAAAAAGTGGACGGCTTGCCTCAGATGAAGATCGAGTACGATCGCAGCAAAATCGCCAAATACGGTCTCAATGTGGAGGATCTCAATCAGGTGGTAACCATGGGCTTTGCAGGGACAAGTGCAGGGATTGTTTTTGAAGGAGAAAAGCAATTTGACCTGGTAGTCCGATTTGCCGAACCATACCGAAAAGATATTTTCCACCTCGAAAATGCTTCCATTCAATTGCCCACGGGAGGAAGTGTTCCTCTCCAAGAGTTGGCGAAGATTACCTACACCAAAGGGCCGGCGAAGATTTCCCGGGATAATACGCAGCGTCGGGTGGTCATTGGAGTCAATGTGCGAAATAGGGATTTGCAGTCTGTAGTGGATGATATTCAGGGGATTGTAGCCAAAATCGATATTCCGGAGGGATACCGGGTGGACTACGGAGGACAATTTGAAAATCTCCAGCAGGCCCGTTCCCGACTGCTTATCGCAGTACCCATTGCGATGATTTTGATTTTTGTCCTGCTCTACTTCGCTTTTTCCTCTTCCAAGGATGCCATTATGATTTTCACCGCTATCCCCTTTTCCGCGATCGGTGGAGTGGTTCTGTTGTGGCTCAGAGATATGCCTTTTAGTATCTCAGCAGGAGTAGGATTCATCGCCCTTTTTGGAATTGCGGTACTCAACGGAATCGTATTGATCGAACATTTCAAATCCATGAAACACCACTATTCTTCTTTTCAGGAGATGGTCATTCACGGGGCAAAGGAAAGGCTTCGTCCCGTACTGCTGACCGCCTCTGCTGCTGCTTTGGGATTTTTGCCAATGGCGATTTCCTACTCTGCCGGGGCTGAGGTTCAGAGACCCTTGGCCACCGTAGTGGTGGGTGGCTTGATCTCTGCCACTTTGCTTACCTTAATTGTGCTGCCTGTGCTGTATATTCTTTTCAACCGCCCCAAAGAGGAGTCTCAAAGTTCCAATAAAGGAATAACAACGCTCATTTTGGTATTCTTCCTTTCTCTCCCGGCTTTTACTCAAACTGACAAAGAAAAGCTTGGTCTCGATCAGGCTCTTCAGTTGGCCGAAGAGCAAAACCTGGAGATCATGGCCGCCCAAAAGCGGGTGGAATCTGCCGCAGCAAGAAGTCAATCAGGCTGGACTTTGGGTAAAACCGAGCTATACTACGCCCAAGATGAAAATGACATCGCCGAAAACGGAGTCTACAACCGGGTTTGGGGCTTGAGGCAAAGTATTGCTTTTCCGACCCTTTACTCTGCCCAAAAGCAGGTGCTTCAGGCTGCCGAACTGCAGGAGTCCGCCCGTTTTCAGCTAAGCACCATGCAACTCAAAAAGCAGGTCAGCCAGGCCTTTGTCACCGCGCTGTACTGGGAGGAACTGACTCGTAACTATTCATTTTTGGATAGTTTGTACGGGGAGTTTGCGAGAGCTGCTACCCGTAGGCTGCAGACCGGAGAAAGTAATCTGCTGGAGAAATTGACTGCTGAAAGCAAGCAGCGGGAAATCGCCCTGAAAAAAGAAGAAGCTGTCCGGAATTTTGAAATCGCCAAAGGACAAATCAAGCAGCTCTTGAATATTGACTTTGATTTTGAACTGGACAATTCTCCGATTTCTCTTCCTGAACCCATGGATTGGGAAAGTCATCCCTCAACTCTGCTCTATCAGGCAGCCTATCTTCAGGCGGAAAGCCAGACCAAAGCCGAGCGAAGAACTCTCCTTCCGGATATTCATTTGGACGTATTTCGGGGGACCAATCCCGGTCCGGATGCCCGAGTGTACCCCGGGTTTCAGGCAGGGGTAGGCATTCCGCTTTTTTTTGGAAGCCAAAGTGCAAAAATCAAAGCAGGAAAGTATGAGCAGGAGCAAATTCTGCTCGAATCCGAAGCCTACAGCCAAAAGCTGCAGACCAATTATGAACGAATAGAAACTCTTTTGGCTCAAAATGAGCAGGTGATCGCCTACTACGAATCCGAGGGAAAAACCCTTTCTCAACAGTTGAGAGAGCAAGCTATCCGATCTTTCAAAGAAGGCGAAATAGACTTCCTTCAGTACGTTCAGCTGATCGAAAATTCTCGGATGATCACCCTGCAATACCTACAGGCCAAGCTGGACTATCAACTCAATCAATTAGAACTCATTTACCTCAATAACTGATGAAATCCCTACTATTTAACCGAAGTCTTTTCCTTTTTCCGGCTCTTGGAGCCAGTTTGCTGTTTAGCTGTGGAGAAAAGCAAGCATCCCAAGAAGAAGGAATTCAGGTCACTGAAGTGGAGGAATCCAAAGAGCTCATTTCTCTTTCCAACACTCAATTTAGCACCATGGAAATGGAATGGGGAAGCATCAAGACGGGTGATTTCTCCTCGCAGATTACCGTGCAGGGTACTGTGAAAATTCCCGTGGAAGGTATGCAGGAGGTTTCTGCTTATTTCGGGGGGTATGTGAGTGATTTGACCTTGATCGAAGGGCAGTCTGTCCGTCAGGGGCAGGTGCTTTTCAATCTGGAAAACCCGGATTTTGTCCGCCTGCAGCAGGATTATCTGGAAACAGCCAGTCAGTTGGATTACCTGAAAGCAGAGTATGAGCGTCAAAAGACGCTTTTTGCTGAGCAAATTTCAGCACAAAAGAACTTGCTGAAGGCGGAGGCCGATTACCGGGGAGCTTTGGCAAAGAGTCAGGGGCTAAAGAAGCAATTGAGCCTGATTCGGATTTCAGCCGATCAACTGACTCCGGAAAATATCCGCTCCAAAGTACCTGTAGTATCTCCCATCAATGGATTTGTGGAGGAGGTTCATGTGGTTCCGGGGCAGTTTTTACCCGCTTCTGGAAAGGCGCTGAGCCTCTTGAACAAGGATCATTTGCATATCGAATTGGTGCTTTTTGAGAAGGATGCAAGCTTGATTCATATTGGTCAGCGTTTGGTTTTTACTCTGCCGGACCGTGCAGACCAGGTTTATGAGGCAGAAATCCATGTGGTAGGGCAGACTGTGAATGAGCAGCGGCAGATCAATGTGCATGCTGACTTGGTGGATGAGTCTTTGGGGAAAAATCTGATTCCCGGCATGTTTGTCCAGGCCAGGGTAAATCTGGATTCCGAAAACGGCTGGACCCTTCCTGAAGAGGCGGTCACAGAGGTGGATGGGGCCTATTTTATTTTGATCCAAAAAGCCAAAACCGAGGAGGGATATGAGCTGGAGCGAATCGAAGTGGAACCCGGAGTGCGAAATCAAGGGATGATTTCCATCAAGCCTATGGAGGGAATCACCTCAGAGACCAAGATATTGGTGAAGGGTGGGTTTAATTTGTTGTAATGGAAGAAGGTTTATTATTAATTTCAATAGTTTAATATTTATATACATTTTTTCTTAATGAATGAATAACAAAATAATAATCACTGGAAATCATGTTAAGAAATTTATCTTCGTTTAATGGCTTAAAATTTATATTTTTTAAATTTTTTCACTCTTTAACAGAAAGTTAATTTACGTTTTGATAATTCCAGATTAATCTCAAGGGAATAGTGGAAGTTTAGCTTTGGTAAAATTTTTAATACTAAATCTATCAAAAACTTCTACACAAAATGATTGCCCGAAAAAGCATTTGGACGGGGATGTTGACATTTGGAATGTTATTCATCCTCAATCTTTCCTTAGCTCAACAGCAGTTGATCACCGGAAAGGTAAGTGACGCAAACAATCAACCCCTCCCAGGGGCCACCGTTTTGGTGAAAGGTACTACCCGAGGAACTGTAACAGATGTGGATGGAAGCTATTCCATTCAGGCGGCAAGCGGTGAAGCGCTTGTTTTTTCATTTGTAGGATTCGAGGCAGTTGAGATTACTGTTGGCAGCTCCTCCAGAATCAATGTAGTCCTCACCGAAGGAGTAGCATTAAATGAGGTGGTGGTGACTGCTTTGGGTGTGGAAAGAGAAACCAAGGCGCTTGGGTATTCTGTTCAGGCTGTGGATGGAGACCGATTCACTGAGGCTAGAGAGACCAACGTGATCAATTCCTTGAGCGGCAGGGTCGCAGGTGTGCAGATTACCAATAGCTCAGCAGGTTTGGGCGGTTCTTCCCGGGTGGTCATTCGTGGGGAATCTTCCTTGAATATCAATGCCAACCAGCCCTTGTTTGTGGTGGATGGAATGCCGATTTCAAACAATATTGTAGGTTCTTCCGGGTCTGGTAACCAAGAAGTGGATTACGGAAATGCGGCCGGAGAGATCAATCCGGATGATATCGAATCCATGACTGTGCTGAAGGGGCCTGCTGCTGCCGCTTTGTATGGGTCGAGAGCTGCCAATGGTGCAATTTTGATCACTACCAAATCTGGAAAAGGTAAAAAAGGTCTTGGAGTGCAAATTAATTCCAATACCACATTTGACAATGTTTTGGTTTTGCCGGATTGGCAGGATAAATACGGTCAAGGTAATAATGGACAGTTTGAATTTGTCAACGGGGCAGGAGCAGGGATTGCAGACGGGGTAGATGAAAGCTGGGGTCCTCAGATGGACACCGGATTGCTCATTCCCCAATTTGATTCGCCAAGATCTGTTTCTGGTTTTAGAGGGGGAGATTTGAATGCTCCTGTAGGAAGTACGATTACCCCTACACCTTGGGTTTCTCAGCCGGATAATATCAATGATTTTTTTGAAACCGGGTTGACGCTTGCCAATAATGTTTCGATAGAAGGAGCAAATGACAAATCCAACATCCGCCTTTCTTTTACCAATCTGGATCAAAAGGGGATTGTACCCAACACTGATCTTAATAGAAACACCTTCGCTCTGAACGGAGGGATCAATGTGACGGATAAGTTGAAAGTAAATTCCATTGTCAATTATCAAAGAACCAACTCGGGTAACAGACCCAATATTTCCTACGGAACTGAGAACCTTATGTATCTGTGGATCTGGTATGGTCGTCAGATCAATACCCGCAATCTTAGAGATTATTGGATGCCGGGACTGGAAGGAGTACAGCAATTCAACTACAACTACAATTACCATGACAATCCTTACTTCAATGTCTATGAAAACACCAATGGACAAAGCAAGGACCGAATCTTTGGAAATGTTTCTATATCCTATCAGTTTACTCCTAAACTCAGCTTGATGCTGAGAACCGGCTTGGATACTTACAACGAGCTTCGTGATCGAAGACGGGCTTTCAGTACTCAGCGTTTCCCAAGAGGGAATTATCGTGAAGATGATGTGTTCTTCAACGAGCAAAACTCCGACTTTCTCTTGACCTATTCCGAGACTACTAAGCCTGTTTGGTCTTACAGTGTGGCTTTGGGAGGTAATGCGATGAGACAGGAAAACCGCTACGTCCAAACTGTAGCTCCTCAGCTTTTGATCCCTGGAATCTACAACTTCACCAATACGGCGGTAAATCTACAGGTCAACCAGTTTACTTCTGAAAAGAGAATCAACTCAATTTATGGGTTTGGTCAGATTGGTTTCAAAAACATTCTCTTTTTGGATGTAACAGGAAGAAATGACTGGTCCAGTACGTTGCCAGCAGACAACAATAGCTACTTCTATCCTTCTGCTACCCTGAGTGCGGTCATTTCGGATATGGTAGAGCTTCCTAGTCTCTTCTCCTTTATGAAAGTTCGAGCTGCCTATGCCGAAGTCGGAAATGATACAGATCCCTATGCCCTTACTAACGTGTTTAATCCTGCGGTGGCTTGGGGCTCCATACAGGCTAAGTCAGAATCCAATCGTCTTTCCAATGCCGATCTGAAACCGGAACGAACTGCCTCCTTTGAAACAGGTCTGGATGTCCGCTTTTTTGACGGAAGACTTGGATTGGATTTTACCTATTTCGACAACAGGACCAGAAATCAGATTATCCCAATTGAACTGGATATCGCTACTGGCTATGCATCCCGAATCATCAATGCGGGGGAAATTCAGAACAAAGGGATTGAAGTTGTGCTCAGTGGACGGCCAGTTCAGTCTCCTTCTGGATTCAACTGGGACTTCATGGCCAATTTCACCCGAACCCGAGGCTATGTGTTGGAGCTGACCGAGGGCTTGGATACTTATACCTTAACCGGAAGGAACGGAGCCAATATTCAGGCACGGGTTGGAGAAAGAATGGGCAATATCTACGGGGTGGGTTTTGCGAGAGTTGAAGACCCTAATTCTCCCTTCTTTGGACAGATCATTCACAATACCACAGGTACTCCTCTACGAGATCCTGAGTTGAAGCTCCAGGGAAATTATAATCCGGATTGGATGCTCGGTCTCCAAAATACCTTCAGCTACAAAGGCCTTTCTCTTGGGTTCCTTTTGGATTTCCGATACGGAGGTATTGTGGTATCCCGTACCAAAACCATCGGATCCACTTCCGGTCAATTGGAAGAAACACTCTTTGGGCGTGAAAACGGATATGACCTCAGCGTGGAAGGCAATGGGATCATCAGTGAAGGGGTCGTTCAAAATGCAGATGGCTCTTTCTCACCAAATACGGTGAAAATCACCTCCAGAAACTGGCATAACCGCTACTATGAGCGAAACAATGTGGAAGCCGCGAAGTACGATGCTACTTTCCTTAAGCTTAGAGAAGTGACCATTGGGTACACGATTCCTAGAAGTGTTTTGGGGAGACTTCCGATCCAAGATTTGAAGATATCATTGGTAGGTAGAAATCTGGCACTTTGGACCGAAAACCCACATTTTGATCCAGAAACACTTTCTATGGGTGGAGGCACCCTTATCCCAGGTGTAGAAGACATGTCTTTTCCATCTACCCGAAGCATCGGATTTAACATTAACCTGAAATTCTAATTCGTATCAAACCGAATAAATGAAAGAAATCATGCAAATCAGTAAAAAACATTTGGCCGGACTTTCCCTGGTCTTGGTCTTGGGGATAAGCTCATGTGATCAGGATTTTGAGGAAATCAATATGAACCCCAATAGCCCGGAAAGAGTATCTTCTGACCTTCTTATTCCTAATATTTTAAGGTCAACCACCAATGAAATAGCCGGAAGGGCTTGGGGATATGGAAATGTGGTCATGCAGCAAACTGCCAAAATCCAGTTTACCAATGAGGATCGATATAACTGGGGGCCTCAGGGAAATCCCTATAATTCATTCTATAATTCCCTGAGAGATTTGAATAATGTGATTCTGATCTCCGGTGAAGCCAATCAGCAAAATTATGTCGCGATAGCAAAAATTATCCGGGCCAATCTTTTTTCCTTCATGACAGATGCCTACGGAGATCTTCCTTATTCTGAAGCGATTCAGGCTAAATCTGACGTCAATTATCCAAAATTTGATGAGCAGCAGGAAATCTATGCCGGGATCTTAAAAGAACTGGAGGAAGCTAATAATCTGATCGGGACTACTTCTGAGCAGGTAAATGGAGACATTCTTTACAATGGAAATCTCAACAAGTGGAAAAAATTCGCCAATTCCCTTCGCTTGAGAATACTGATGCGCCTATCTGATCGTCAGGATCCATCAGCAGTCATGCAGGCTATCCTGAGCAATCCTTCCCAATCTCCGATTTTCGAGTCAGAGAGTGATCAAGCCGCACTTCAATACCTTCAAGATGTGCCAAACCAGCATCCGCTTTACACAACCCGATCTGGTTCATTTGATGAATACCGATTGAGCGAGAAAATGGAGAATGTGCTTAAGGATCTCAATGATCCGAGGATTTATGCCTATGCGCAGCCTACGACCAATTCCGGTGCTGGAATTATTGGTAATTTTGAAGATTATCAGGGGGTTCCCAATGGTTTGGGTGATGAAGAAGCACTTCAATACTCTCCTTCAGGTGATCCTGCCCAAGGAGGTTCCAATTTTATTTCGAGAGTAGGATTGCTTTGGTCTTGTTCTGCTTGTACTTCTTTGGCCAATCCCATCGGGGCTCAGGCCATGCTGATGAGCTACGCCGAGTTGCAGTTTATTTTAGCTGAGGCAAGGGAGAGAGGTTTTATTTCTACCGGCACTGCCGAGGAATATTATCAAAATGGAATCAATGCTTCCGTGGATTATTTCCGGGGAAGATATCAACTGATCAATCTTCCTCAAATCGCCGAGAAGCTGGTATTGGATTCTAGCTATTTCCAGCAAGAGGGAGTTGCCTACACTGGAACCAGAGAGGAAAAGCTCTCTAAAATTGGTACCCAAAAGTGGCTGGCTCTTTTCTTCTCAGGAATGGAAGGCTGGTACGATTGGAGAAGGACAGGCTACCCAGAGATCATTCCTGGTCCAGCTGCATTTATCAATTCTGTTCCGGTAAGATATATGTATCCTTCCAGTGTGCAAGCCCTGAACGGGGATCAGTACAAGGCTGCAATTGCCAGACAGGGAGAGGATGAGATCACTACCCGGGTTTGGTGGGATGTGAAATAAAGAAAATCTTACCTACTTTAATTTGACTTAACGGCAATCGGGCACTCTTGTCCGGTAGCTTATCCTTAGCTACTTATGAAAAAAATATTTCTTCCCCTTTTTCTTATGTTTTGGATGACCGGGCCGCTTTGGGCTCAGAAAACAACCAAAACTGAAAATATCGTATTGATCACTTTTGATGGTTTACGCTGGCAGGAGTTGTTCAAAGGCGCGGATTCTCTGATGATCGACGATACAGGAATGATTGAATCATCTGGTTCGTTACTGGCTGATTATTGGCATCCTGATCCCATGAAGCGCAGAGAAATGCTCTTCCCATTCTTTTGGAGCACCATTGCTACTCAAGGGCAGATTTACGGAAACCGTGCTTTTGGCAACCGGGTGGATAATCAAAACAAAATGTGGTTTTCCTATCCAGGATACAATGAAGTATTGAGCGGGTTTGCAGATGACGAGCGGATCAATTCCAACTCTAAAATCAACAATCCCAACGTGACTTTCTTGGAATATCTCAACCAAATGGAAGAATACAAAGGGAAGGTCATGGCTTTTGGAAGCTGGGATGTCTTTCCCTACATCATCAATGAAGGGAGAAGCGGAATTCCGGTCAATGCAGGATTTGACCTGGCAGAAGGCGATGATCTTACCGATGTGGAGAAAACTGTAAATCGAATGCAGCAGGAAATCCGTGGACCTTGGGGAGGCGTGAGATTGGATCCTTTTACCCATCACTTTGCTATGGAAGGGATCAAAAAGTACAAACCCAAGGTAATTTACATTGCCTATGGAGAGACGGACGATTGGGCTCATGGAGGGAAGTATGACCAATATATCTGGTCTGCCCGTCAGACAGATGCCTATATCCGTGAAATCTGGGAAATGATCCAATCCGATCCTCAGTACAAGGACAAAACCACTATGATCATCACCACTGACCATGGGCGGGGTACAAATAAAAGCAGCTGGAAAAGCCACGGGGCCTCTGTTCATGATGCAGGTGAAATCTGGATGATGGCTATTGGCCCGGATACTCCTGCATTGGGTGAAATGAAAAACCAAGGTCAATGGCAATCCGCTATGGTGGCAAGGACAATTTTTCAGCTTCTGGGAATGGACTACCCGAATGAAAAGGCCGCTCCTGCAATCAAGGAAATGTTCCGATGAAAAAACTTATTTACCTGATTAGTTTACTAGCGCTTTGGAATTTGAATGCCAAAGCCCAAAACACTGCCTCTCCGACTTTCGGAGAGGTATTTTTTTCGGACCCAACCCTAGCCCAGGCTTTTTCCGAGACGTTTAGGTACACTGGATTGATCCAAACTCTGGATTCAGGATGGGAATATTTGGGTAAGGATTCCCTTCCCGGTATTCATCGGGATATACCGGATTTTGACTCATTTTTGGCGATCAACCTACCCCATAGGCTTACTTTTCCCAATCATTCCATGTGGTATAGGACAGAAACTGACTTGCAAGAAGGAATTCTTTGGGTAGATGCTGATGACGGAGCCCAGGTTTGGATCGATGGAAAAAGAGTTCCAAGAAGCACAGATGGGGAGTATTTTCCCATTTCCCAAAATGGTCAGCAGAAAATCCTGATTCGTGTAGTCAACAATGCCATGGCTGGAGGTTTGCGAAGAGTGACTTGGGCAAGGAAAAGGGATTTTGATCATTGGAAATCTGGAGCCCAAACAAGAAGAGACTCTTTGCTGCTTTTTTCAAAAAACCAGTTGGTTAAAAATGAGGAACTGAAAAAAAGTATCCAAAAGAAAGGGTTGGAAATTTTGGATCAATACCCCATCCTTTTCACTGCCCCGGTCATGATTTTAGGAGACAGGGGTTCTTATTTCATCAGATGGGTAAGTGAAAAATCAGGAGAAGCCCGATTGCTGATGACAAATGGAGAGGAAAAAGTGCTAATCTCTGAAAATGGAATTTTCACCTTAGAGACTGATCAAAAATCGCTTGAGTTTGATCTTTTTCAGCAAGAAGCTTATCAGGGTAGGTTTAGTTTTTCTTTGCCTGAACAAAAAGAGAAGGTTCGGTTGGCAGTTTGGGGTGATTCCCAGGGAGGTTGGAATACCTTTGATCACATCAGTAAGCAAATCTCAGATTTGAGTCCGGATTTCAGTCTGGGGGCTGGGGATTTGGTAAATAATGGCTCGGAAGAGATGTCCTATGTCCGATTTCTCCATGCGGTCTCTTTAATGAAAACGGTACAAATACCCGTTCCCGGGAATCATGATTACGATGGTTACTATGAAGATCTGAATCCCAAGCAAATGAAGGATCACCTTTTCATAAACGAAAAGGCTACTTTCGGACTGAATTTTCTGGGGCCAGCAGCCCTCTTGACTTTGGATCCGAATGAGTTTTTCCCGGTTAGTATCCCTGAAGGCTCAAGTCAGCGAGATTTTTTGGAATCGACTCTTAAGTCTGAAGAATGGAGAAATAGACCCTGGAAAATAATCGCTCTTCATCAGCCCCCTTTTTCGCAAGGATGGCCGGGATACCAAGGGGAGCAAAGCATTCGGGAACTGCTTGAACCCTATTTTCATCAGGGGCTGATTGACGTGGTGATTGCCGGACATACTCATGATTATGAGCGCTTGACCACGGCTTTTTCGGGATATCCGGTTACTTTCTTGATTGTTGGTGGAGCGGGAGGGGGATTGGAGCCTCAAGGGAGAATTTCTCCAAAGCCAGAAATGGACCTGTTGATCAAAAAACATCATTTCGGGATATTGGAAATGGGCAATCAAAGCTTCGAATGGGAGGTTTTTGGATTAGAAGGAGAGATTTTGGATCATTTTCGGATTCAAAAATAAGGGTGTTTTTAAATGGATAAACGGAACTTTGCCGAAAGCTTACTTAATGGGAAGAAGGTCAAGTTTGGGTCAAATTTTGGACATCTTCGGTCCTCTGTCATCGGTCTTCCAGCCAAAAATCAGAGGGATATTCGTCTACTGGCAGAATCGTGTAAAATCAGGTATTTTTTAAATCTCACGATATCTTTTCATCAGTATTTTTTCTGCCATTTCCCGGTATTTTTTCAAATCGGGGAGAGGGATGAATTCCAATTTGGCTTCTTCGTCCCAGGTTCTCATTTTTAGTGAGGCTTCAAAAAGTGGACCCCTCTCAAACTCCCTTGCTTCAGGTTCGCTCATTGGACCTCCTTGGTAGACTAAGGTTTGTCTACTTGCCTCAGATAGTTTTTCAAAATACTCCGGATACTTGTGAGTCAGATATCTTTTGGCCTGGACATGGTTTTCGACCAGTTTGGCAATTTTTTCGGGAAAGCCTAAGCTCCGAAGACAGTCGGCCCCGATCTGCTCGTGCCGCTTGGCGCCAAATCCACCCATCGATTCTGTTTCCTCCAGATGGGAAAATAAATGTCCGATATCATGGAAAAATGCCGCAAGAATCACCTCCTCATCATATCCCTGTTCCTCAGCGAGCTGAGCAGACTGGCACATGTGTTCAATTTGGGAAACAGGCTCTCCGATATAATCCTGTCCTCCAAATTTCTCATAAAGGCCAAAAATAAAATCCAATTTTTCCGGGAGACTAAGAAAGTGCTGATTCATTGTCTTTTTGTTTACAAATACTAAAATCAATAAATCTTTACTTTTGGAGAAATGGAGGAGATTAAGTTTTCGAGAATAATGAAAAGGGTCATCCTATTCTGATTTCCAATTTTTTTGATTTTCAGCATCTGCTTGGCGTGGATTTTAACAATGGTTTAACAAAACCATAATGGTTTTCTGGAGGAAAGAATATTTGACAATGTTTATTTTTACTAAACAGTAATTGAATTGGTTTTGCATTTAAAGGAAAGGTGGGGTTGACCTTAGTTGATCCCTCTTTTTTTGATGCAGTCCGGAAAAATAATTTTCAATGTCCAGAATAAAATTGGCCGTGTTCGACATGGCCGGTACAACTATCCACGACGAAAACAGCGTGGCAAAATCTTTCCAAAAAGCACTAAACCAACATGGATATCCTTTGGTGACTTTGCAGGAAGCCAACGAGAAAATGGGCTATTCCAAGCCTCAGGCCATCCGGGAGTTGCTGGAAATCCATGAGCCTGATCCTGAAAAGATTACTGAAGAGCTAATCATGACCATCCATGATTCCTTTGTCCAGGGGATGCTTGACTTTTATGCCGAGGACCCATCGGTTCGTCCTGTGGAGGATGCTGAGGCTGTTTTTGAGGCATTGCATGGTATGGGGATTCTGGTTGCTTTGGATACTGGGTTTAGCCGGGATATCACAGACCTGATTTTGAAAAGAGTCGGATGGGATAATGGGAATTTGGTGGATGCCACGGCAGCAAGCGATGAGGTAGAAAAGGGTCGTCCATATCCCCACATGATTCAAAAAATAATGAGCGAACTGGGCATCAATGATCCCAAGTCCGTGATAAAAATTGGGGATACCGAGGTAGATGTCAATGAAGGTCACAACGCAGGATGCCTGATGAGTATAGGCCTTACTTCTGGGGTCTTTTCTGAAGCAGAACTTATTCCTCACCGGCCTACCCATCTGGTAGCTAGCCTTTCAGAGGTTTTGGAGATAGTGAAAGCCTACGAATTGGCCTATCAGGATTAAAATGTACCGTATTCCTGCTTTATCGGCCAAGTTGGAGCATGTCTCTTCCTTTTGGATGAGTGTGTTTACCGCCCTGATGGGGTTCTTGGTTTACAGTAGCATGTACTCCTTTCGAAAGCCCTTCGCTTCAGCCACTTTTGAAGGCGAAGATTTTTTGGGATTGGATTTGAAGGTTTGGCTCATTTTGGCACAGACTCTTGGCTACATGGCCAGTAAGTTTTACGGAATCAAAATGATATCCGAGCTCAAAGACCAAGGCAGGGCATGGCTTATCGTCGGACTGATTTCTGTTTCTTGGTTGGCTTTATTGGGATTTGCATTACTTCCTACTCCTTTGAATATTCTTTGCTTTGTGCTCAATGGCTTTCCCTTGGGTTTGATTTGGGGGATTGTTTTTCATTACATGGAGGGTAGAAGATTCACGGAGATGATGGGAAGTATGCTTGCTGCCAGTTTTGTATTTTCCTCCGGCCTTGTCAAGTCTGTGGGGACTTTTTTTATGCAAAATTGGGGGATTGGGGAATTTTGGATGCCTTTTACCACTGGCGCCTTGTTTTTTCCTTTGCTTTTGGGAGGGGTTTTCCTACTCAATCACACCCCTGCACCTAGTGCCGAGGATATCAAAATGCGAAGCCCCAGACCTCCCATGGACAAGGAGGGTAGAAAAAGGCTTTTCAGAAAGTTTCGTCCTGGGATACTGATGTTGATTTTGGTATACATGATGCTGACCGGGCTCCGGGATCTCCGGGATAATTTCGTGGTGGAAATCTGGCAGGGAATGAATGTAGAGGTGGCACCCGAACTTTTGACCCAAACCGAAATTCCGATCACCCTTTTTCTTCTGGTCCTGATGTCCTGTCTGGTACTGATCAAAAGCAACAAGAAGGCCTTCTTCCTCAATCACTGGATTATTCTCTCAGGATTTGCTTTGGCTATTCTCTCGACTCTTGGATTGCAGCTGAACTGGGTAAATCCTTTTCTTTGGATGGTTTTGGTGGGTACAGGAGTGTATATGGCCTACATTCCGTTCAATAGTTTACTTTTTGACCGGATGATTGCCACCTTCAGATACGCTGGAAATGTGGGCTTTTTGATGTATCTGGTGGATAGTTTTGGTTATCTCGGCAGTAGTATGGTGATGGTTTTTAAGCAGTTTGGAGGCTTTGAAAACCTGAGCTGGCTGAATTTTTACATCGGAACGCTTCTGTTGTTTATGTGTCTTTCCTTGGTCCTGATGACAGGTTCATTCATTTATTTTCAGAAAAAACTCAAAAGACAAAAAGGAACACCTTCCTTTCAAATTTCCTTTCCTCATGCATAATCAAAGAGCTATTGTAATCGGTGCCGGAATAGTCGGTCTTTCCATCACCCGAGCCCTGCAGGCAAAAGGTTGGACTGTCACAGTCATTGAAAGACATCCACGTGCCCAAGGTGCATCTGTGAGGAATTTCGGAATGGTTTGGCCGGTAGGGCAGCCTCAGGGCGTCACTTTTGATCGGGCAATGAGATCCAGGGAATTATGGCTGGAGATGAGTCAAAAAGCCGGGTTTTTTGCTGAGAAAACGGGTGCTTTGCACTTGGCCTACACGGATTTGGAAATGCAGGTAGTGGAGGAATATTGCGAGGCGATGCAGGGATTAAAATCCGCGGAGGTGTTTACTCCTGAGCAAGTTCAGTCCAAAAGTCCTGCTGCGGTACTTCGAGGATTGAAAGGAGCTTTGTGGACAGAAGAAGAAGTGATTGTTGATCCCCGGGAGGCTATTTTTCAAACTGCAAACTATTTGGAAACCCTCCCCGGGGTAGAGTTTGTCTGGGGAAGGGCGGTGAACAGAATTGAAGGAAATACGGCTTTTTCAGGACAGAAACATTGGTCAGCCGATCGGATTTTTGTTTGCTCAGGCGCTGATTTTGAGACGCTGTATCCGGAGCTTTTTCATTCCATATCCATAACCAAGTGCAAGCTGCAGATGATGCGATTGGTCAAGCAGCCTGAAAATTGGAGAATTGGACCACCCTTATGCGCAGGTTTGAGTTTCATTCACTACAAGGGCTTTCAGGTTGCTCCCTCTTTGGAGGAACTAAGAAAGGTTTATGAGGAAAAATATCCCGATTTGATCCAATGGGGAATCCACGTGATGGTTTCCCAAAATGGAATCGGGGAATTGACGATCGGGGACAGTCATGAGTATGGATTGGAACTTTCTCCATTTGACAGGACAGAGGTCAACGAAATGATCTTGGATTTTTTGAAAAGTTTTGCCCAGTTTAAAGATTGGAGAATCGACTCAGCCTGGCATGGAATCTACCCTAAAATGACCAATGGAACGACTGAATTTATTCATCAGGTTGATCAGGTAGTAACAGTTGTCAATGGTTTGGGAGGCGCCGGAATGACCCTTTCTTTTGGATTGGGTGAAGAGGTAGTAAAGGATCTTTAATGAATGAATGAATTCCATTTAATTTTTAAGCTAAAAGCCCTGAGTTTTTGATCCGATGGAGTATTTGTCAGAATGTTTCTTTTTCTCTAAAAGAAAATGTAGTGCACCAGTCTCTGGACTTTTCTGATTAATTATTTTCTGTTTATTTGAGAAAGTTTACCCTTTTGGTGATCAATCAGGAATGGAACAGGAAGTAATAGCCCAAATCAGCAATAAGCTGAAGAGTATCAGAAAAGAAAAAAATTTAACCCTCCAGGATATTGCAGACAGAGCGGGAGTAACCAAGGGCCTGATTTCGCAAATTGAAAACAGCAGAACCATTCCATCCTTGTTGGTTCTCATTCAAATCATCAAAGCACTGGAAGTGGGATTGGATGATTTTTTCAATGATTTGGATGGATACAGCAAAGAAGGAAAGATCTTGGTGAAGCGAAGAGAGGAATATCAGAAGTTTGAAAAAGAGGCAGCAGAGGGATATGACTATTTCAGGATTTTCACCAAGAAAATTAATTCTTCCACGGTCGACATTGTCCTTCTTGAAATCCAGCCTGGTGCAACCAGGGAGTTTGTTCAAACGGATGCCTTCGAGTACAAATACATCTTGTCAGGTTCTGTTCAGTACTTATTCCGAGATCACCAGATTCTTTTAAATGAAGGGGATTCCATGCTTTTCGATGGAAAAATGGAGCATAACCCGATCAATTTGGGACAAGATGTCGCTAAAATGCTGGTGGTTTATTTTTTTGAAGGGTGAAAAATTCTCTGGCTCAGATATGCCAAAAAAACCAGTGGGCTTCTATCTTTTCTTCAAAACTGCCTCACCACAACCTATTTCCTTCCGTACAAAATCAAATCAACTCAAATCAATTTACACTATGAAAAAAGCAATGCTTTCTCTTTTGGTCATTTTGGCCATAATTCAGCAATCCCAAGCTCAGGATATCTCCGAGTGGAAGGTGGTCACTGTAGTGGAATCCATCGTCCCTGCCGGAATCGGTCGTAGCCGGATGATCGAAAACATGACAGAAATCAATACCGAGGATTTCCGAACATCAAGAACCAATGGCACCAAATCCAACCAAGGGTCAGTAAGACGTCAGGATATCAAAGTGGATGAATTTGACGAGACCAAGCTTCTCAACTTCTTTTCCATTGGTGGGATCAACTTCCAAAACGTGGCCAGCAATGATGCCATGATTGGAGCCCGAATCATGGAATTGATGGGTGAGGGTTGGGATCTTCGCTTTGTGACGAGTGGAGTGGAAAGTGATGCAGGTGCCGAAGACGGTCAGGGGATCTTCATCACCCGGATGTTTTTTTCCCGCACTGCTCAATAAGCTCTAATTTGAAAATAAAGGTTTTGAGAGGAAATTGACTTTTCCTGTTTCCTGAACCAATAACCCTACTAAAGCTCAGACAATTTTTTGTCTGGGCTTTTTTTGATTCATTTTCTTGCTTTTGGCAAAATATTGGGCTGAGCGGATGGATGGCCCCGCCTGTAATTTGCTAATTTTGAGGACTCACTCGGAAAGAAATGGATTTCAATCTTGATTGGTTATTAGGCCCCGATTACAGCAAGCCAGGGAATTTTCTTTTGATCTTCTCCATCCTGTTTGCAGGGATTTTTCTCAGATACTTGGCTTTGGCCTGGGGGTATCATGAGTTGGTTTACAAAAAACTGGGAGACTCTTTGCCCTTTAGAAGGCTTCATCAGCAGGTTCGCCTTCCCCAAGTGAAAAAGGAAATCTGGTATTCTTTCCTTGGGGGACTGATTTTCGCTTTTGCCGGGGTTGTCTTGTTGATTCTTTGGCAGTCCGGACTCACCCAGCTGTACACCCAATTGAGTTGGTGGGATACTTTCTGGATTCCGATAAGCTATTTCCTGGCTCTCTTTATCCATGAAACGTATTACTACTGGCTTCACCGATGGATGCATCAGCCCAAAGTGCTGAGGCACTTTCATCACATTCACCACAATAGTCTTTACACCAGTTCTTTTACTTCCTTTTCCTTCCATCCGATAGAGGCGGGCCTTCAGGCAATCTTTCTGCCCGTCTTGATTCTGGTTTTACCCATGCACTTTTTCGTTTTGATCGCGCTATTGATTACCATGTCTGTCACGGCGGTGATCAACCACTCGGGGATTGAAGTGTATCCGGAAGGGGCTCAGTCCAATTCATTTTTCCGATGGATGGTAGGCGCTACCCATCACGATCAGCACCACCTGAAATACCGCTGCAACTACGGCCTTTACTTTACGTTCTGGGATGTTTGGATGAAAACAGAGGATTCCGGGTTTGCCAAACGCTTTGATGAGCATACCCGGGAGGACGGGAATGTCAAAGTAGAATCTTCGGTAAATGCCCGAATGTGAGATTTCTAAATCCTCGCTGATCCTATTGTGATTTTGTCAGGATTTGGGAATTCACCCTTTCAAATAATCAATCATTTTTACCATTTATATAAAAAATGATAATGATAATTTTGAAACTTATTGAAACAATCCTCGGTTTAGCCTTTGTTTTGTATTCGATTTCAATTGCCTAAAATCTATCATTGCTTACAGCCTGTTTGACTGAAAAATGAAAAGAATACTTGGTGTTGTTGTTTTCTTACTTTTTTTGGGCGTTTATTCTGTCAAAGACTACGCTCCGTCGAAGGCATTGCCTGAATCCCAAGCATGGACAGGATATGAGTCGTACAATGTATTCGAATTTGACTTTTCGGATCATGTGCCTGCAGAGGCCCGAGTCAGAGCCTCCCAGTCCTCCAGCCAGCGAATCAAGAATGAAAGAAATTTCGACCTCTCTCCTTCCAAGGGTTTGGTCTTTTTTACCTGTAGGATTGCTAAATCCTATTCTGAAATCCATCTTCAGCGATATTTTAAATTATTCATTCAGTTTGCCATTCAGGTCAACGCGCCCTGATTATTATTTTTTTGCCTAAGCCCTTTGCCTGCTTCTGATCGGAAGACAGGACCCATCTTATATTCTTAACTCCATGAAAACTGAAAAAACATCTGTGTTTTCTGCCATGAAAACATTTGCCATTAAACCATTGACCTCGCTCGCAGTATTGGTTCTGATTGCAGGACTTACTGCTTCCTGTACCGAAGGAAATTCCAAAAACAACAAAGAAAGTGAAGCCATCAGCGTGCCGGTGCTTGAGCTTCAGCCCAGAGCCGTGGATGTGCCTCAGACTTACATCGCAGACATTCAGGCGATACAGTTTGTCGAAGTCCGTTCCAAAGTGGAGGGGTTTGTGGACCAGATATTTGTTGACGAGGGACAGTTTGTCAACAAAGGCCAAAAGCTCTTTCAACTCTCCTCTGCAGAGTACAATGAAATGGTGAATTCCGCGAGGGCAGGACTGGCTCGTGCCAAGGCAGAACAGACTGCTGCAAAAGTGGAAATGGAACGGCTGCAGATCTTGGTGGATAAAAACATCATTTCTCCTTCCGAGCTGGAACTGGCCAAATCCAAAAAGGCAATAGCGGATTCTCAAATCGCTGAGGCAGAGTCTCTGCTTAAAGCAGCTCAGACCGGTCTTTCCTACACCACGGTGAAAGCTCCTTTCGATGGCATTGTGGACCGAATCCCTCACAAAATCGGAAGCTTGGTCACTGAAAACGATCTACTGACTTCCATTACCGATGTCTCCTCAGTTTTTGCTTACTACAAAGTAAACGAGAACGAATACCTCAACTTCATGAGAAGCAAGATTGAAGGAGGAAATGCGGATAGCTTTTCTGAGCAGCTGACTTTGATTCTCTCTGATGGAGAAAAATATCCGCAAAAAGGCAAGTTGGAGACCACAGAAGGAGATATCGAGTCAGGCACGGGGTCTATTGGATTCAGGGTTCGTTTTCCCAATCCGGACAATTTGCTTAAGCATGGGGCTTCAGGCAAGATCGAAATGCTTTCCAAGATGGAAGGGGTATTCCTGATTCCTCAGAAGTCAACCTTCGAAATCCAGGATTTCACATACGTCTATGTAGTGGACAAAGAAAACACAGTTAAAGTAAGAAGCTTCAAGCCTATTCAGCGGTATGATATCTACTACATCGCAGATGGATTTGAACCGGGAGATCGGATTGTATTTGAAGGAATTCAGCAGGTGAAAGACGGTTCAAAAGTGGTCCCAGAGTCCATTGCTGCCGCCGACGTTTACCAAAACTTGCTAAGCGCCCGATAATCTGAAGCCTTAAATTCTCCACGACATGTTTGAGCTATTTATCAGGAGGCCGATACTCTCCACGGTCATTTCTGTGTTTATTACTCTCTTGGGTATTCTGGCTTTGACTTCTTTGCCGATCACCCAATTTCCGGATATCGTACCCCCTGCGGTGACGGTGACTGCTCGATATACCGGGGCCAATGCCGAAGTTTTGGCCAAAGCGGTAGCTACGCCTTTGGAGCGAGCCATCAACGGGGTGCCAGGGATGGAATATATCACTTCGGTCAATACCAATGACGGGATTACCCTGATCAATATCGTATTCAAAGTCGGTACCGATCCTGACCAAGCTGCAGTAAACGTCCAAAACCGGGTAGCCACCGTACTTGACGAACTCCCGGAAGAAGTAATCCGTGCAGGGGTGCAAACAGAAAAGGAGGTCAACTCTATGCTTCTCTATCTCAACCTGACCACTTCAGATACCACTCAGGATGAGAAGTTTGTTTACAACTTTGCCGATATCAATATCCTTCCCGAACTGAAGCGTATCGACGGTGTAGGACGAGCCGAAATCATGGGGATGAAAGACTATGCGATGCGGGTTTGGCTCAAGCCGGATCGATTGGCGGCGTATGACCTTTCTCCTCAGGACGTGACTGAGGCCATCCGTGCCCAAAACGTGGAAGCAGCTCCGGGAAAATCCGGAATTTCCTCTGACAGAGATCCTCAGGCCTTACAGTATGTATTGAAATACACGGGAAAGTTCAATCAGGAAGAAAACTACGAAAACATCACCCTGAAGGCCCTCCCTGACGGTTCTTTGCTCAAGCTTAAAGACGTGGCAGATATTCAGTTTGATGCCTTAGAATACTCCATGGTGTCGATGACGGATGGCAAGCCCTCTGCATCCATCATGATCAAGCAGAGACCCGGCTCCAATGCGAGAGATGTAATCTCCAACATCAAAGCCAAAATGACCGAGCTTCAGGATTCTTCCTTTCCTCCGGGAATGACTTTCAACGTGTCTTATGATGTAAGCCGATTCTTGGATGCTTCGATTTTTGAGGTGTTGAAGACCCTGATTGAGGCTTTTCTTCTGGTATTTATCGTGGTATTTATTTTCCTTCAGGATTTCCGATCTACGCTTATTCCTGCGATCGCGGTACCGGTATCCTTGGTTGGAACCCTCTTTTTTATGCAGCTTTTTGGCTTTTCCATCAATTTGCTGACGCTGTTTGCTCTGGTTTTGGCTATCGGGATTGTGGTGGACAACGCCATCGTGGTGGTGGAAGCTGTCCATGTGAAAATGCATGACCTCAAGCTCAATGCTTTTGACGCCACGATTGCAGCGATGAAAGAAATCGGCGGCGCGATCGTAGCCATTACCCTGGTAATGTCTGCGGTGTTTATCCCGGTGAGTTTCCTTTCCGGACCCGTGGGGATTTTCTACCGGCAGTTCTCCCTGACCTTGGCGATTGCCATTGTCATCTCGGGGATCAATGCCTTGACACTTTCTCCTGCCCTTTGTGCCATGATGCTAAAGCCTATGCATCATGCTGGAGAAGGGAAAGAAAGCTGGTTGCAAAAGTTTTTCAACGGGTTCAATGCCCGTTATGAAGCCTTGGCAGGGAAATATGCGACCATTATCAAAGGAATTGCCAACCGCAAAGTGGTCACCTACGGATCCTTGGTTTTGTTTTTTGGACTTACCTATGGCATGTTGACAATCACTCCGACTGGCTTTATCCCCAATGAAGATCAGGGGATGATTTACGTGAACGTGACTACCCCTCCGGGTGCGACAGTAGACCGAACTTCCGAAATCATGGATCAGGTACAGGCGGCTTTACTTCCTTTGGAGGAAGTGGAGACTGTATCTACTTTGGCCGGATACTCCCTCCTGACCGAAACCGCAGGTGCTTCCTATGGAATGGGCATGATCAACTTGGCATCATGGGGTGATAGGGAAAAGGATGTCAATACGCTAATGACGGAGTATTCCGAGCGGACCTCGCACATCAAGGGAGCAGATATTCAGTTTTTGGCACCACCTCCGGTTCCCGGTTTTGGAAATGCTTCCGGATTTGAGCTGCGGCTTCAAGACAAGTCTGGAGGGACTTTGGACAATATGGCCCGGGTCAATGAGGAATTTATCGCCGCACTCAATGAACGTCCGGAAATCGTCGGAGCCTTTACCAATTTTGACCCTTCTTTCCCTCAGTTCTTATTGACTGTGGATCATGACAAGGCAGCCAAATTAGGCGTGTCAGTGGACAATGCCATGGAGACGCTGCAGAGCTACATCGGTTCCTACTATGCCTCCAATTTCATCCGCTACGGACAGATGTACAAGGTGATGATTCAGGCCTCTCCTGAATACAGAACCTCCCCTGAGTCGCTTTTGGACATGTATGCCAAAAATAAGGAAGGATGCATGGTGCCTTATTCCAACTTTGTCAGTCTTGAGCGGGTCTATGGTCCTGAGCAGTTGACGCGGTATAACATGTTCAACTCAGCTTTGGTCACGGGAGATGCGGCACCCGGATTTTCCTCCGGTGATGCAATCAAGGCAGTGGAGGAAGTAGCCCTTGAAATCCTGCCAAGAGGCTTTGACATCGATTGGTCAGGGATCACTCGGGAGCAGATTGCGTCGGGAAATCAGGCAGTCTATATTTTCCTGATCTGTTTGGTCTTTGTTTACTTGTTGCTTTCTGCTCAGTATGAAAGTTACATGCTCCCGCTTCCGGTGATTCTTTCCCTTCCTGCGGGGATTTTTGGCTCCTATTTCTTTCTCAATCTGGTAGGCTTGCAAAATGACATCTACGCACAGGTATCGCTGGTCATGTTGATTGGTCTGTTGGGGAAAAATGCCATCCTGATTATCGAGATCGCCATTCAAAACCGAGCCAAAGGATTGTCCATTTTGCAAAGTGCGATCAATGGGGGAGTGGAGCGTCTGCGTCCTATCCTGATGACATCCTTTGCATTTATCTGCGGTTTGATTCCGCTGACTTTAGCTTCCGGTGCAGGAGCAATCGGTAACCGAACCATCGGTACAGCTGCAGCTGGAGGAATGCTCATCGGAACCTTGGTTGGAGTCTTTCTGATTCCGGGCTTGTATGTGGTCTTTGAGACCATAGATACTCGACTCAAAGAAAAGAAAGCCAAAAGACTCCAAATCACCACCCAAAGCCAAGAAGTACACGCATGAAAAAAATAATGATTTTGAGCATCCTGGGATTGATTTTGATCTCAGGATGCAAGTCTGTGAATAATGTTGCCGATCCGGAATCTTCCCTTCGCCTACCCGGACAGTATTCCGAAGAAGAGTCGGATTCTACCTCCACTTTGGCCCAGATAGCCTGGCAAAATTACTTCTCCGATCCCCGGCTTCGGGGTTTGATTGGAAGTGCTTTGGCCAACAATCAGGATAATCTCATCACCCTGCAACGGATCAAAGCTGCCCGAGCATCCCTTCTGAGAGCCAAGGCCGGTCTGCTTCCGGAAATTTCCGGAATGGCTGGGGCGGCTCAACGTAAATTTGGGGATTTTACCATGGATGGAGTGGGTAATTTCGATACCAACCTTTCTCCCGATCTTACCGAAGATCAATTGATTCCTGACCCATACAAGGATTTTATTGTCGGGGCGAACTTCGAATGGGAAATCGATGTGTGGGGAAAGTTGAGAAACCGGAAAAAAGCTGCTGCGGCACGCTACCTCGCCTCTGAGGAATTTTCCAAAAGCGTGCGGACCTGGCTGATATCCGAAGTAGCCTCGACCTATTATCAATTGTTGGCTTTCGATGCGGAAATCGACATTCTCAAGGAAAATATCCGATTGCAAGAACTGGCCCTTCAGCTCATCATCGAGCTGAAGGAGGGCGGACGAGCCAATCAGCTGGCCATTGATCAGTTTGAGGCCTTGGTACTCAACTCCAAGTCGCAACTGGAGGCCAAGCTCAGAGAGCAGAAAAGCGCCGAATACGAAATGACCCGATTGGTGGGGACAGTGGATATTCCTTTGGAAAGAATCGAGCTGGACAGCGCGGTGGAGCGGCCAAGAGTGCTTGAAGTAGGTTTGCCTGCTCAGTTGCTCCAATATCGACCCGATGTGCGAGAGGCTGAACTCAACCTTCAGGCTACCAAGTTTGATGTCAATGCTGCCAAAGCTGCCTTTTATCCTTCCATTACCCTCTTCGGGATGGCCGGATTCAATGCCTTTGACTTTTCCAAGCTTTTCTTCAATCCTGCTTCTACCATTTATCAGTTTGGGGCCGGACTGACCGCGCCGATATTCAACCGAAGAGTGATCAAGACGGAGTTTGAACTTGCCCGTACGGATCAGCAGATTGCCCTTTTGGATTATGAAAAGCGAACTCTGAATGCTTATCTGGAAGTCCTCGATTTGGTCAATCAGATCCAGACCTTTGACAATCAGCTGAAGCTCAAGCAGTACGAAGTCTCCGTCTTGGAGCGATCGGTTGAAAATTCCAATACGCTCTTTTCTGTGGGCTATGCCAATTACCTGGAGGTGATCAACGCCCAAAGTAGAGCACTGGAATCAGCCATTGAGCTGGCAGAACTCAAAGCTTCCCGCCTACAGTCCCATGTGCAATTGTACCGGGCTTTGGGTGGAGGATGGAATTAATTGAAGGGGGGATTTTCCCCCTTTATTTTTTTAAAAAACTCAATAAAAAATACTGCTCCCAATAGGGGTAAAGCATCTCTCGGTTGTCTTTTCTAAAAAAAGAAACCAAAAGCTTATCTTGCGGGGATTGTTTTTTGATCCCATGCAAATCACGGATAAGGAGGTTTTTTTTCAGATTCAGTCAGGCCAAATTCCTGCTTTCGAGATGCTGTTCAAGACTCATTACCCTTCTTTATGCCGTTTTGCAGGCACTTACCTCAAGGACCCCGACTGGGCGGAGGAAGTGGTGCAAGCTGCATTTATCGGGATTTGGGAGAAAAAAGCAGAAATCCACATTGACTCTTCTCTCAAGGCCTATCTCTATCGAACGGTCCGCAATTCCTGCCTGAACGAGCTCAAGCATGAGCGGGTCAAATTGGCCTATCAGGCTAAGCAGGTCGCCTTGGATGAACCTATATCTTCCCCTGCAGATCACCTCACCTTGGAAGGCGAACTGGAAAGTAAAATCCATCAAGCCATCGGAAAACTTCCCGAGCAGTGTCGCCTGATTTTCACCATGAGTCGATTTGAAGAGCTGAAATACCAGGAAATCGCCGATCAGCTGGGGATTTCCATCAAGACCGTTGAAAATCAGATGGGCAAGGCTCTGAAACTGATGCGGGGATATCTCAAGGAGTATTTGCCCTTGATTGCACTACTAATGAAAGGATTTTTGGAGCCATGAATATTCCCGAGCAAGTCATTGAAGAATTGATCAGCAAGTACCTGGTCGGTGAAGCCTCAGAAAGGGAAGTTTCTGAGCTGATGGACTGGTGTGCCCTTTCTCCCGAAAACCAAAAATATCTGGATGATGCCCGAGTGATTTTTGAAAAGGCGCAGCTTTCTGAGGATGTACAGGTGGATGTGGATGCTGCTTGGGAAAAAGTAAGGCGAAAAATCAGCGGAAATGAAAAGAAAACCCGCTTCCTGATTCTCCCTTGGGGGATAGCAGCGGGCTTGATTTTGGTTTTTGCCTTGGCTTATGTTTTCTACCAAAATCTTCCCGCTCAGGAATTTTCTTTCGTAAGCGAAAAGGAAAATAGGACCGAAATCTTGCCGGATCAGACCGAGTTGGCCCTCAAACAGGGGTCAGAAGTCCAAGTGGAATACAATGAGCGGAAAAAGAAAGGCTTGATCCAACTGAAGGGAGAAGCACTGATTTCTATCCCCGATACCAAAAAGGTCCAATGGATGGTGGAAGTCGGCGAATTGAGAATTTTGGATATCGGCACGGTTTTCCATGTGCAAGGATCTGAAGAGGCCGGGACGGTGGAAGTATCCGTCCAAGAGGGAGAAGTGCGATTTTTTCTCTCGGAGGACCAGGGGATTGACCTGAAAGCGGGTGAAAAGGGAATTTATGATAAGCAGACGCAAAAATTCACCAAAGAACCCGCCAACCCGAATGTAGCTGCTTTCAGAAGCAGGCAATTCTTTTTCGAGGAAAGTTCCTTGGCTCAAGTCGTGGAGGATTTGGAGTCCGGCTTTGGGAGAAAGATCGTTTTGGCTCCCAACTTGGCCACTTGCAGGCTGACTGTGACTTTTGAAAACGAGGACTTGGAGACCATCCTAGGCATCATTGCAGAGACCTTATCTTTGGAGGTGGTTTACGATTCCGATCAAATCCGTATCCAAGGTGAAGGCTGTGAATAATCCATGGGTTCAACGTCCGGTACGCCTGATTCTTCTCTTGGGAGGATTGATTTTTTGTCTCAATGTGCAGGCTCAAGAAATTCCCCTTTTGGAAAAGAAGCTAAGCATATCCTTTGAGCGGGAGTCCGTGGAATCGGTCTTGAAAAAGGTGGAGCAGGAGGCTGGATGTCGTTTTTCTTACAGTCCTTCTGTGCTGGATGTGAAGCAGAACTTTTCGGGGAAGTTTGAAGACCGACCACTTCGGGAGATTTTGGAGACGGTTTTCAAGGGAGAGGTGCAGTTCAAAACCAAGGGAAATTATGTGATTCTTACTCCCCGGCCTCAGGAAAAAAAGGAAATAGTGATCAGTGGCTATGTAGTCGATGAAGGGGGGCAGGGAATCCGGGATGCCACGATTTATGATCCGATTACCCTGAAATCATCCACCACGGACCAGTTTGGCTATTTCGAGTTGGAAGTTAAAAATCCAGCGGAAGAAAACTTCCAACTGATCGTAAACAAGAAGGATTTTTCAGATACCCTTTTGCTTGAGAAAAAATCTGCTTTCCAGAAAATCAGGCTAAAAGCAGAGGAAATTGATTGGCAGAAATTAGGGAAAAGTGTATCTGAGTCGGCCAAGGAGGTTTGGTTTTGGACCAAAAGCTCCAAAGGAGTCCGAAACTCCCAAAACCTGGACTCCACCCTCAGTCGCACGATTCAGTTTACTCTGGTTCCCTTTGTCGGAAGTAACCGGAAAATCTCCGGCGCAGTAGTCAATGATTTTTCCTTCAATTTGATCGGAGGCTACTCCGGAGGTACCCGTATCGCGGAGTTGGGAGGGATCTTCAATATCGACCGTGGAGATGTAAGTTGGGTACAGCTAGCCGGGCTGTATAATCAGGTGGGAGGGCAGACTCGCGGGCTACAGCTGGCAGGATTGGTGAATATGACCTTGGATTCAGTCAAGGCTTTTCAGGGAGCTGGACTGATCAATTTCACCACAGAATCCCTCCAAGGAGTACAAATGGCAAGCTTTATCAATTACACCCATAGGGATGTCAGGGGAGTACAGGTAAGTGCTTTTCTGAATTGGGGAAGAAATGTTTCTGGCTTCCAATTGGGACTGGTCAATCTGGCTGACAGTCTTTCCGGGGTTTCTTTTGGCTTGCTCAATATTGTTCGAAATGGCTATCGAACCCTTGAATTCGGAGCCAATGAAATGCTTCCTCTGAACCTGTCTTTTCGATCGGGAACCCGGAGGTTTTACAACTTTTTTCAGGCTGGATTCAGACCGGAGAGTTTGGATTCTCCGACTTGGTCCTTTGGCTATGGGATCGGGACTGCTCCAAGGTTGGGTAAAAAGACCTTCCTAAACATCGAACTAAGTGCTGACCAAGTGTCCAATGGCTCGATTGAAGCCCTTAATCTTGTGTCCAAGGCTTACTTGGGTTTTGAATACCAAATGGCCAACAACTTTGCTCTTTTTGTCGGGCCTACTTTGAATTGGCGGAGGTATGATACCAGCTTTTTCGGCCACCCGGAGCTGTTTTCTTACTCCGATCCCAATATTTTTTTCGAGTCTGAAAACTTGGATCGCAGATTGGGTTCACAGCTTTGGATGGGTTTCAGGGCCGGTTTTCGGTTTTTCTAAGTATGGATTAGGCATTCCATTCGTGAATTTAAGATTGGGTAACTATTTACGGCTATCCATAATCCAACCATTAAGCAGTTTAAATCGAAAGAGAGAAAGTTGAAAATCCCCCTAACCCCCTTTTGGAAAGGGGGAGTTGGCTTAGTCTGACTTGTCCTGAATTGAGTTTACACAAAGTAAACTACTATGAAACGACAAAAAGAACAAAAAACAAGAGGAATAGGATCTCTGAGTTGGGCTGAACGGGAAGAAATGATCAAAGAGTATCTTTCGGGGAATTACTCAAAAGTTGAGATTTGGAAGAAATATACCGGTCAGT